>NZ_JAUOEU010000010.1:0-141564 GCF_031932105.1 Shewanella sp. SP1S1-7 | reverse complement strand
TAGCACGCTTTTGTCCAAAAGCTTGCTGCGTAAGGCTTTTAAACCTACAGGTTACGCTAATGCCAAAAAGGTGAGGCATGGTGATTAGCGAGACGACCGTCCGCCCCATGGACGGGGTGGTCGAGCATCCAAGGACGGACTGGCTGCGAGTCGACGAGCAAATACCATGGCAAACCTATATGAGTGGATATCAGCAAACGCTAAACTGCTAACGACTAAAATTACTGGTCGCAAAAAACTAGTCTCCAACACATATGTGTCCAAATGTGAGTTATAACAGTCTGTGGAAATGACTATTCACGCAGCATTGTGAAGTCGATTTTTATTCGTAAGATAAAAAGAGCATTAAGGATGAACTTAATGCTCTTTTTTATGGATAAACTCCTGCTCAAACTCTGTTGCGGTGATGGGTTTACCGTAGAAGTAGCCTTGGCCTAAGTCGCATTCCTCGTGGCGAATAAAGGCGTCTTGTTCTAGGGTTTCCACGCCTTCGGCGATCACGGCTAAGTTCAGTTTCTTGCCTATGGCTATAATCGCTTTAGTGAGTTCCCTATCTTGTTCGTTTTCTTCTAGTTTACTGATAAAGCAGCGATCGATTTTTAAGGTATCGAAAGAGTATTTTTGTAGGTAACTTAAGGATGAATAGCCTGTACCAAAGTCATCTAAGGAGATGCGGATACCGAGTTCTTGTAGTTTTTGGATAGCATTGTGGGCAATGTGTTCATCCTGCATCAGCATGCCTTCGGTAATTTCAAGTTCTAAGGCGGTCGGTGGCAATTGATAGAGGGTGAGTAAGTCGGCTATGTGTTCGCTAAAGCGGGGATTGCGCATTTGCAAAGGGGAGATATTGATGGCGATTTTAAACTCCTGGTCTAGCTCGCGACACCATTTTGCCGCCTGAGCCAGCGCGGTATGCAATACAAAATTACCGATATCAATAATCTGGCCATTACGTTCTGCTAAGGCGATAAATCTGTCTGGGGCTACATTGCCAAGGATCGGATTGTGCCAGCGCAGCAGGGCTTCGGCGCCTATCACCTTTTGAGTCTTTAAGTTAATAAAGGGTTGGTAATGCAGACTTAATTCGTTCTTGTTCAATGCATCGACCAAGTGAGATTCCAGTTGATAGCGTAGATTCACCGCTGCTTGAGTGTCTTGATTAAAGAAGCTGTGAGTTGAGCCATCGGCTTTGCTGATCGTCATCGCAGCCCCTGCTTTTTGCAGCAAAATGGCGGCATCTATGCCATCGATGGGCGCTTGAGCGATACCTATGCTCGAGGGAATCGTGATCACAAAATCTGCCACGCCAAAGGGGGTATTACAGCAGTTAAGTACTTTATTGATGAGTTTATTGGTTTCGTTATTCGAAGGTTTATGGGCTTGAATAATCACAAACTCGGCGCCGGCAATACGGGCGATGAAGGTATTTTCATCGGCATAGTGTTGTAAACGGTGGCTGAGGATGGTGAGAATTTTATCACCAATCAGATAGCCATAACTGTCGTTAATGGATTTGAAATTGCGCAGCCCCAGATAGAGTACTGAAATCTTTTCCTTGCGATTCACTTCTTCAAGCATAGTTGAAAGGCTATTAATCAAATTGATGCGATTCGGTAATCCCGTCAGTGGATCATAGCTTTTATGGTATTCCAGTGAGGTTTCGGTGGAGGTCCGATTTTCGATTTCTTTGATGAGTTTGCTACTGAGTTCGGCGAGTTCATGGGTACGTTGTTGCACTTTTTGCTCTAACTCTTGGTTATGCAGTTGCAGTTTTGCCTGTTGATAGAGAGTGACTAGGTTGGCTTCGATACCATTTTGAAACCGAGCGAGTAAGCTGCGAAACGATTGGCTGTAATTATGCTCTTTGCTATCGAGCATGCAGATAGTGCCAAAGGCGCTGTTATCGGGCCAGCGTAAAGGTAAGCCACAGTAGGCAATCATGCCGAGTTTAATATCAGGATTTTTATCCCAGTCTTTATCTTTTAGGGCATTCGGAATGTGGAGTTCCTTGCCTTCTTTGATCACTGTTTCGCAGTAAAGTCCGTGGCCTAAACTGTCTTTATCATGTTTTTTATAGGGATTACCTTGGGTGCGGCTCGAGGTAAAGACCTCAATATCGGTTTGATGGACACGCATGATCAAAGCGGCGGGAGTGTCGACTAATTCAGAGAGCAAATCTAAGGTTTGTTGCCAGTTATCAACCATTTCTTGGGGAACAACGATTTTGTCTGTGTCGATAGCAATGTCGGCAAATAAACGATTTTTTTGAGACTGGTTAATGGCGAGGTTGTATGGCATGAATGCTCAGTCCTAGAGGCGCGATATTATTCATAAACTATAGTCTTTTTACTCATGATGTGAGTCTTTTCGATAAATTTCGTTACTGTAAAATCTCGGTTCTCTCTTAAATGCTGCGCTGTTAGATCTCTTAAGTGTTAGGTAAGAATTCAACGGTACTCTAACACTAAATGTTCTGATTTTTGGATTTATTAGTGAATAACTATCTGAAAGATAAAGTTATGATGACATTTATGGATTTTGCTAAGGGGCATTTAATTACGCCGCTTTTAGTGTTTGCAGTGATCATAGTGGGGCTTGAATGGACTCACGCTGATATGAAAGTCGCGACTTTGTTATTTCATTGGCAAGGGGGTATCGACTCTTGGCCATTGAGAGGATATTGGTTGACCGAAGATTTATTGCATGTCACTGGGCGTAATTTTGTCATCTTGCTGGCGGTGAGTGTCGTAGTCGGCATTGCCTTTAGTTTTCGAAGTGACAGGATAAAACCGTATCGCAAAGGTTTGATTTATCTATTTTGTAGCGTATTGGCGAGTGTGTTGCTGGTCCGAATTGGCAAAAGCATTACTCACATGACCTGCCCGTGGGATGTGATTGAGTTTGGCGGCCATATGATACATTCATCCTTGTTTTCTCGTTTACCTAAAAGTGCTGAGTTTGGTCAATGTTTCCCGGGTGGCCATGCCAGCGGCGGGTTTGCTTGGGTTGCCTTGTATTACGTGCTGCGTGAGTATCGCCCGCATTTAGCTAAGTTTGGATTAATCTTTGGTTTGAGTTTAGGCCTAGTATTTGGCATTGGCCAAGAGTTACGCGGCGCCCACTTCTTGAGTCATGATTTATGGAGTTTAGCCATAGCATGGACGTCCGCTAGCCTACTCTACTATGTGTTTTTTCTGCGCTCGCCTGCGTTTAGAAAGTCTAAATTGGTCGCTTTGGGTCAAATGTTCAAGGTTGCAAGTAGTGGAATACCGCAAAAATAACGAGCTGCGAAGCTAACGCCCTGAGTCCTTATTGGGTTCAGTGTTTTTTTATGGCTTAAAATCTAAATTCGAAGCGCATATCAGGTCTGCGTAGGCGAGATCTTTCATCTAACAGTTGGTTTTTTTCGTTGAGTAGGCTGTTTTTCTGTTTCAATAAGTCAGCCTTGTCGGTGAGATTATTGATCTTGCCATCAAGACTGCTTATTTCCCTCTCTATGGTATTTAAGCGATCGGCAATCTCAGTTAAACGTTTGTTGGTCAGGTATTGTTGATGGCCTTGGTTATAGCGCTCAACAAACTGGTTATTACTGCAAACCCCATAATAACTTTCTCCCGCTAAGCCTACGCGGTAGCCATTTTCTGGCACGCAGTAACTGGCTAACCCTTGCTGGTATCCTTGTTTCCACTGCGCGGTATCGACACTGAGATTAAATTCACGACAATCTTTTTGATATTGATTTAATTGCCCAGAACTTGTCCCACGGTTGCCATCGGCAAGCCCAAGGGCAAACCAATCACTATTGGCGCATTCTTCAATAGATAAGCTGCTGCATTGAGTCAGGGATAAGACTGAAAGTGCGAGGAAAATGCTGGGATAGTGCATGGATAAGTTCTCTATATGTTGTGGCGTTTAGGATAAAGGCTCTTATGGGGGAGATCTAGCTATATATACCGCCATTTATACGGTCATAGATGCGTTTTGTTGGGCAGAATCCATCACAGTTTAGCGGATGAATGCATGATAACCAGCTGATATTGTGTTAGTTTGTGGTTAACTCTTTAAATGTCTGCTTTGGTGCTCGCTATGATTTCACTCATTTCATCTGCGTATTCTGCTTCATTACCGGCAGTTAAGTCGTCTCATCAATCCCTTGATACCGCCGAGCCAAGCGGACTTAAATCCTTTACCTATGGTGCATTAGGGCTGGCGGCTCCTAAAGCTGAGGTCAGTTTTGATGGCAATGCAAGGAGTAAAATACCTGAGCCTAGTGCGGATGATGTAGATGACGTTAAGAGTTCAAACGACACTTATTACAGTGCAGGCCAAATATTGAAAGCGGTGGCGACCGTGGGCAGTGTGATTGCCTTGTTTGTTTGAGTTAAGTTCCTGCACCAATTTAGCTATGGGTATTATTTCAACTGGCTTGGATTGGCATATTTGCCGTGGAATATGGCTTATCGTTTTGAGTCTGGTTTTATTGGGGTGAGCATAAAAGAATATTCTTTTAGTTAAAGCGGTATTTTCAGTCTCTTTCTTTGCCAACGCGCTGAGTAAATCTGGTATTGTGTTTAACACGCAAGTGCATTAGTTTTTACTTAAAATTCGTTTAATAATCCTAAACTATATTCATCAAACTTCCGCTGGAGACCGCTTTTGTATGAAGATTTGCCCGCAGTATTCCATATCATGCCTAAGTAAGGTATAAGGGCGCTATGAAAACTCCGAAACGAATCCAACCCCTGGTTGATGAAGGACTGGTCGATGAGGTCATTAGCCAGTTAATGAGCGGTAAAGAAGCGACTGTGTACGTTGTACGCAGTGGTGATGATATCCGCTGTGCCAAAGTCTATAAAGAAGCGGACAAGCGCAGTTTTAAGCAAGCTGTGTTATATCAAGAAGGCCGAAAAGTCCGTAACAGTCGTCGTGCGCGCGCGATGGAAAAAGGGTCTAAATTTGGCCGCGATCAGCAGGAAGAAGCTTGGCAAAATGCTGAAGTTGAAGCACTTTACCGTTTAGCGAATGCGGGTGTGCGCGTGCCAACGCCCTATGGCTGTTTTGATGGCGTGTTGCTGATGGAGTTAGTGACGGATGCTGATGGACATGTGGCGCCGAGATTAAACGATGTCAGTATGTCGGCCGAAAAAGCCTTGAAGGATCATGCGTTGGTGATGACCTATGTCAAACGTATGCTCTGTGCGGGGTTAGTGCACGGTGACTTGTCTGAGTTTAACGTGTTAGTTGACAGTGAAGGGCCAGTGATTATCGACTTACCTCAAGCCGTTGATGCCGCTGCGAATAACCATGCCAAATGGATGTTAGCGCGTGATGTGAATAACATGACTCAATACTATGGTTTGTATGCTCCTGAGCTGTTAAAAACACAATACGCCAAAGAAATTTGGGCCTTGTTTGAAGCCGGTGAATTGAAGCCTGAAACGCCATTAACGGGTGAGTTTACCGAAGTGCTGGTCGAAGCCGATGTTAGTGCGGTCTTGGAAGAAATCCAAGCAGCCTTTGAAGAGGCACAAGAGCGTAAGCAGCGGATCCAAGAGGCAAACGAAGAAGACTATTAATCGTCAGTCGTTGTTTTTCACCCATAAAAAAGACGCTCAAAGTAGCGTCTTTTTTATGCTAAAAATTAAGTGAATTATTATTTTTATTGTTGATTTTATTATTGTTATTTAATTTTTTGCGTTAGCCAATCCTTGGCTTAATCCCCTATGGAAGCTGGGGCCATCCTTGTTGCTACAAACAAGCTAGCAATCATCGAACAGTGTAATAAAAGGACAAGAGCTGAGAGAGAAATATGTTCATGACTTGGGGGAGCACAATTCACATATTTAATCTTTGGGGAAGATAACTCCCTCAATCCTTGCCGAAACCTTGGTCACTCTTCAGTCAATCTATGTAATACCAATCACGGCCTTCCTTGGCGCACTACACTTATTGCAGTGCTGGATCATCATTGATCCTGTGAATAAAATGACAAGGCCAGAGAGAGAAATATGTTCATGACTTGGGGGAGCACAATTCACATATTTGATCTTGGGGGAGATAACTCCCTCCCCAGTCTTGCCGAAACTTTTGCATTGTCTCTGTTCGTTTTGTTTGTTGGTTTTAATACTCTTTCCCAATCTTCGCTGGGTTCATCAATTTGGACGACAAGGCCGGACTAAAAAGGGCGCTGTTATTATTGTTGTTAGCACATCTTTTACATCGTTAGCGTTATCAGCAGGGCGATATGCAATCTCGTCCGGCCTTGTCTATTCGGGCACGTTTAGCTTGTTGTACAGGCTAACCTATCGTGCGTAGCTCTTGATTGAGCTGTTTAATTTTTTTCTGTAGCTGGGCAATCTCACTCATTAATGCGCATTCTCTTTGCTGGGGTTGCAGATCGCTTTCTCGCACCCATTGGTAGACTGCCTTGGCAGATAAACCGTATTGGCGTGCAACATCCGACAGTAAGCGACCTTGTACTTTAACCTCGGTGATAACATGTAGCTTGAGACTATTTTCTGCGATTCCCATGAGCGTTCCCTCTTTTACTGCCTTCGAACCAAAATATGACCGTTTGCGTTGCCTTTTATTGATGATAGTGACGCTGTTCTAAATCCCACTGGCTCAGACCTAGATGGCGCAGACAAATCCATTCGTGGCGACATAGTGCGATAAAGTTCATGACCTTTTTCATACTTCCTCCTTCATGACCCTAAATACTCGAGCCCATTTTCTGTCTCGATAGGTCCATTTAATTTGGATTAATCCTGTTGAAGTCGACTCTAGTTTTCGGCGATGTTTACCGCGTCTGACTGTCTACTCACTTAGTAGTATGTAAAATTCGTGCCAATATTCTAATTTTTATTTTAACCTTTTAAATCATTGAATTGCGCCTTCGATTAAAACGGCGTTATTTTTTAGTGCTGCCAATAAAGGTGCAAGGTGCACTATTTCGGTGCCATAGACTTGATATTAAATTGGCTGGTACAAGCCATGATTGAAACCCGAAATCTGTATCTTTGCTGACTAAAATCTGGATTAGCATAATTGAAGATGGATAAAGGATTGTCTCCAGCGCAATTGCTTATATACTGCCTGCTTTGTGGCAATCCCTAGGTCATTCGTATTACCTAATGGACGTGATATTTCTTGCCCTTTTGAGCGGTATTCACAGTCATCAATCATATAAAGAGGTTATAAATGATGAAGTGTTTTCAGGCAGTGCAATCTAAACCATCCCTGTTAGCCATAGTGGTATTGACGACCGCGCTAGTTGCATCGGGTTGTACAACAATCAATCCCTATTCAAACGAAGAACAAACCGCTAAAGCGACCAGTGGCGCGTTGATTGGTGCCGTCGCGGGTGCCGCAATTGGGGTGGTATCTTCGAGCAAGAGCGACCGCGGTAAAGGTGCCTTAATTGGTGCTGCATCGGGCGCTGCAGTCGGTGGTGGTATTGGTTATTACATGGATGTGCAAGAGACCAAATTACGCCAACAATTAGCCTCAACGGGCGTAAGTGTGACCCGTAACGGCGATAACATCATTTTGAATATGCCTAATGAAGTGACCTTCGGCGTAGATCAAACCGAGTTAAGTGACGGTGCTAAACGCGTGCTGAATTCAGTGGCGGTTGTGGCCAAGGAATACAGCAAAACGCAGCTCAATATATTAGGTTATACCGACAGCAGTGGTTCAGACTCTTACAATTTACGTCTGTCACAGGTCCGGGCTAGCGAAGTGGGTAATTACTTGATGAATAAAGGTGTTGCCTCTGCCCGTGTAAAATCAAAAGGTATGGGTGAAGCGAGTCCTATTGCATCAAATGCCAATGCAAATGGCCGAGCACAAAACCGCCGCGTTGAGATCGTACTAATACCAACAGGTAAATAGTCTGGTCTAAGCGCAAAGTTCTCGCTGAAAAAGTCGCCTGGGGCGACTTTTTTGTTTTCAGTGGTGGGCTAATTGAGTGATTAGCTTGCCGTGCTTCAATTAGACAATTTGTCCTTTATGAAGCGCACCTTGAGTGACCTGCACCACAAACATATCACTGCTAATGACCTTGGGATGACTTCAGCTTGATCCCTTTATCGATCTCACGTTCTGTATGGGAATAAGTCACAAGAATGACTTTTAGTGCCTAAAGGAGAATATGACTATGATAAGCAAAAATGTGTTAGTAGCCTTGAGTTTAAGTCCTGTCATCATGGTGACTGCTGTACAAGGAGTGCCGATGAAAGCCGAAGTGACCACAGGAGTCGCGCCGATAGAACTGCGCGCCGCAGGCAGTTTAAAGGCTGCGATGAGTGATATTATTGCTGCTTATCAAGCACAGTCGCAAATGAGTGTTGTAGCGCAATATGCGCCCTCAGGTTTATTGTTAAAACGTATTCAAGAGGGCGAGAAAGTCGATATCTTTGCCTCGGCGAATATGAAACATCCACAGGCATTAGTGGATTCGGGTCAGGGCGAAGCGGTGCAAATGTTTGCCCGTAATCAACTCTGCGCTGTTGCTCAAGACACAGTTCAGGTGACGAGTTCGACGTTACTCGATACCTTGTTAGATCCTAAGATTAAAGTCGGCACCTCAACCCCGAAAGCCGATCCCGCGGGTGATTATGCCTGGGCCGTTTTTGCTAAGGCCGAAGCGGTAAAACCCAATGCGAAAGCCGCGTTAGAGACCAAGGCATTACAACTGACGGGCGGCCCTGAGAGCGTTAAACCGCCTAAAGATCGCAACCCCTATGGCTGGGTGATGGAAAACAAGCAAGCGGATATCTTTTTAACCTATTGCACTAATGCTGTGCTGGCTAAAAAAGAAGTGCCGAGTTTACAAATCATCGATTTACCGCAGGAACTTGCCGTGGGTGCCGACTATGGTTTACTGGTTTTACAAGGCGCTAATACTGCCGCTAAGCCGTTAGCTGAGTTTATTCTATCGACAAAAGGTCAAGCGATTCTGAGCAGTTATGGTTTTCAACCTCCGGTAAAATAGCCTTTTTTAGTTTTCCTGCGGGATAAAAAACGGCACCTTTGAGGTGCCGTTTTTGTTATTAGCTCAAACTGTTAAAGCGTTAGTTCATCAGGTAGAGCGTCGCTAATCCGAGGAAGGCGAACAGGCCAACCACGTCAGTGACTGTGGTTAACACCATACCGCCAGCGAGGGCAGGATCGATTTTAAGTCTTTTTAAAATCAATGGAATACTCGCACCAGCAAGCCCAGCTACTGTCATGTTGATCAGCATGGCGCTACCAATTAATCCCGCCAGTGCCATATCATCCTTCCATAGCCACACGGCGACAAAGACTAAAATCGACCACATCAAACCATTGAGAAAACCAATCGATAGCTCTTTACCGATAAGCCAGCGAGCGTTGCTTTGGCCGATATGGCCTAAAGCAATACCGCGGATCACGAGCGCTAAGGTCTGATTACCGGCAACACCGCCCATGCTAGGGACAATCGTCATTAGGATGGCGATAGTGGCAAATTGCTCAATAGTGCCTTCAAACATATTGCTGACCGACGAGGCGAGCAGGGCGGCGAATAAGTTAATCGTGAGCCAGAGCGAGCGACGTAGGGTACTTTTTAGTACAGGACCAAAGGTATCTTCATCTCCGTCCATCCCCGCCATACCCATCATGGAATGTTCAGCATCTTCGCGGATAACATCGACTACGTCATCGATTGTGATACGCCCGAGCAGCTTACCATCACTGTCGACGACAGGTGCCGATACCCAGTCATTGCGTTCGAATTTCTGCGCGACTTCGCTGTCGGACATGCTCACAGGAATACTTTGAATATTGGGATCCATGATATTGCGAATTGTGGTGCTTGGCGCGCAAGTCAGCAGATCTGCCAGCCTAACACCGCCAAGGACTTTGTCCTGTTTGTCGACCACATATAAGGTATCTGTGGTGTCGGGTAGGTTGCCCCTTTGCCGAAGATAGCGCAGCACCACATCGATATTCACATCGGGTCTTAAGGTGACTGTATCTGTGTTCATCAAGCTGCCGGCGGTCTCATCTGGATAAGATAGGGCTTGTTCTACCCTCAAGCGATTTTGCTCCGTCATCGACTGCAACACCTGTTTGTAAACGGCGTCGGGTAGGCTACGCAGAATATAGGCGAGATCGTCGGTGTCCATGCTTGCTGTCGCTTTCGCGACTCGCTCAGGGCTCATGCTGCGGATCAGCGGGTCTTTGAGTTCTTCACTCAACTCATCGAGTATGTCGCCTATTTGTTCCTGATCGATGAGCTGCCACAATACTTGTCTGGCACTTGGCGGTGAGGATTCTAAGATCAGCGCGATATCGGAGGCGGCCATTTTTTGCAGCATGTTACGCACGTGCACAAACATGCCACTGCTAAGCGCTTGGTTTAACTGGTCTAGACTATGTCCGGTGTGATCGTTTTCTGAATTATCTACGGGCATTTGTCCTCCATAGTTGTCCGCCACTGTGCGGCAAATTAGTTCGAGAGTGCGCTGCTTGGCGCAGGGCTGAGACTTAGCGGTGACTTCGCGATAACTATGCTTCAGTCACAGATAGAGCGCTCTGGCATAGGTCATGCGTTTTACGCATAGATTAAGGCGGCTAAGACTAAGGTGAGTCAGCGGTAATGCTCGCTAGTGTAATCGCCTATGGTTCGTGTCGTCGAGCGACAAATGTGTCGCCAAGCTTTTGAAACGAGATGTGAACTGCACAAATACGCAGTGCTAAGTGTGATGTGTACTAATCTGAGTGCCTGTGTGGAACACTGAGTATGAAATGAAACTAACAGGCTTCGTCAAACTTAGCGTCGATTAAGGCACAAATGGCATCGAGTGCGGGCTCAGCATCTGGGCCTTCGGCGATAAGTTTAATGGTTTTACCCATGCCAGTCTCAAGCATCAATAAGCCGAGCACGCTGGCGGCGGATGCCTGTTTATCGCCTTGTATTAAGGTGATGGTCGCATCAAACTCGGATGCCAGTACCACCAACTTAGTGGCGGCACGGGCATGTAATCCCAGTTTGTTACAGATGGTGATCTGACGTTCAAGCTTTGGCATTATTCAGCTCTCGATGGCGGGCATAAACTTTATGTTTACCGTTACTAAAGCGTTTAGCCAATTGCTCTGCGACGTAAACCGATCTGTGTTGCCCACCCGTGCAGCCAATCGCCACAGTTAAATAACTGCGATTGTTGCGCTCGAGATGTGGCAGCCAAGTTTCCAGTAAATTTTCGATTTGCCAGATGAACTTATTCACGAGTGGTTGACGATTTAAGAACTCAGCCACGGGCTCATCTAAGCCTGTCAATGGACGCAGCGCCAGTTCCCAGTGTGGGTTAGGCAGGAAGCGCACATCGAACATAAAGTCGGCTTCGGTTGGCATACCGTGCTTAAAGCCAAAGGACTCGAAGTTGATCACTAACTCTTTATCGACGCTGCCGAGCAGAATTTGTCTGACTTGGTCGCTTAAATCATAGATATTCAGGTTCGACGTATCTATGTAATGATCGACCAGTTTTGACATAGGCTCGAGCAGCTTCCCTTCCAGTTTTATCGCTTCTTGCAAAGAGACTTGGCTCTTCGACAAAGGGTGCAAACGGCGGGTCTCGCTGTAACGCTTGAGCAGAATTTTATCGCTGGAATTGAGGAAGAAGCTGGTTAACTCAGTATCAGGAGGCAGGCTCGCCAGTTGCTTCACTAAGACCTTGTCCTGCTCAGGCATGTTACGCACGTCGACACTGATGGCGACGAGATCGTTACTGCCTTTGAGTTGCTCAAGCAAAGTGCCGATTAAGGGCAAGGGAAGGTTATCGACACAATAATAGCCGAGATCTTCGAGTACCCTTAGGGCGACAGATTTGCCTGAGCCTGAGCGGCCCGACACTATGACCAGTTTCATCCAGTGATTACCTGATAGAGTTCCGTTTCATCATGCGTCTTGCGTAATTGCTTTAATATTTGCTTGTCGCTCAGCTTTTCGGCCATGCAAGACAAGGTACTTAAGTGCTGCTGACATTGGTCTGCAGGCACCAGTAGTGCAAATAAAATATCAACAGGTTGCTTATCGATAGCATCGAATGCTATCGGCTCTTCACACTTAATGAGTATGGCAATGGGCTGATCTATATCGGCTAGTCGACCATGTGGAATGGCGATGCCGTTACCTATACCTGTGCTCCCCATCTTTTCGCGCGCCACTAGGCTTTCGAATATCTCTTGAGATGAGAGGGTCGGGTACTGGGCAGCGACTAAGTCGCTGATGAGTTCCAGTACCTTTTTCTTGCTGCCCGGAGTGGCGCAGGTAGTGCACTCCGGCCGCAGTATGGTACAAAGTTCCATTATTAGTGTTTTGTTAACTTCTCTTTGTGTTTAATAACCTGACGATCAAGCTTGTCAATCAGGGCGTCTATAGCGGCATACATGTCAGCATGCTCTGAAGTAGCAAAAACTTCACCACCGATAAGATTTATTCTCGCTTCGGCAATCTGTTGCATTTTCTCGACATTGAGCACAACGTGCACATTATTGATCTGTTCGAAATGGCGTTCAAGTTTTGAAAACTTTTCTTCTACATATGCGCGTAACGATTCGGTAATTTCGACATGGTGTCCACTCAGGTTTATTTGCATAGAAACGTCCTCCGATATCCACTGTAGGTTATAAACTTTTACGCTGATTAGAAGGCGGAATGAGCATAGCCTCTCGGTACTTCGCAATGGTTCTGCGGGCTACGTTGATCCCTTGTTCTGCCAGAAGCTGTGCCATCTTACTGTCGCTTAATGGTTTTTTCTGGTTTTCCGCTGCAACCAGTTTCTTAATGAAGGCTCTGATTGCTGTGGATGAGCACTCCCCACCATCGTCAGTTCCGACGTGGCTAGAGAAGAAGTATTTTAGTTCAAAAAGTCCCTTAGGGGTATGCATGTATTTCTGTGTCGTCACCCTTGAGATGGTCGACTCATGCATTTCTACCGCTTCGGCAATATCGTTCAGCACCATAGGTTTCATGGCTTCTTCACCGTATTCAAAGAAACCTTGCTGATATTGGACGATACAGTTCGCCACCTTCAACAGGGTATCATTACGGCTCTCTAAACTCTTGATAAACCATTTAGCCTCTTGCAGATGACCACGAATAAATTGGCTATCGGCTTGGCTTTTAGTGCTGCGCGCCATCGAGGCATAATGTTGGTTTACATTGATTTTTGGCATGCAGTCAGGATTCAGCTCAACCACCCAGCGGCCATTTTTCTTCGACACTGACACATCTGGGATGACGTATTCGTCATCGTTGGGCGTAATCAATAAACCTGGGCGAGGATTGAGGGTTTGGATAAGCGCTATGCCGTCTCTTAACTCATCCTCTTTTAATTTAGTCTTACGCATCAACAATCTAAAATCGCGGGCTGCGATCAGATCTAAATGATCTTTGATCAGCATGCGGGCGTTTTCTAGGTTGGGCGTGTCAGCGGCGAAATGCGACAGTTGGATCAACAGGCACTCGCTTAAATCGCGGGCGGCAACACCAATGGGATCAAAATGTTGAATGCGCTTTAGTACGGCTTCGACTTCGTCGAGCTCAACCTCAGAATTGCCCATGGCTTCGAGGATTTCGTCAGTGCTTTGGGTGAGATAGCCTTGATCGTCGATGGCATCAATAATGGCGGTGGCAATGGCTAAATCGGTTTCAGAAAACGGTGTGAGGTTTTTTTGCCATTCTAAGTGTTCATACAAGCCTTCACTGGTCTCACCTTGGAAGGGCATATCGTCTTCACGACTGCCGCCGGGGCCAGAATTGGGAGAGGCGGTGAACACTTCATCCCAGGTGGTGTCCATGGGGAGTTCGTCGGGCATGGATTCTTTGGTTAAGGACTCTGCCGTGTCTATGGTGGAGCTGTCTTTTTCTGGCGGTAGGGTGCTAGATTCACTGAAATCCGTATCGGATAGCGTTTGGTTTACAGGGTCTTTAGTGGCGTCGAATTGATCCTCTTCCAGCTCGAGAAGGGGATTAGAATCTAAGGCTTGCTGGATCTCTTGCTGCAGTTCTAATGACGACAGTTGCAACAGACGGATGGCCTGTTGTAATTGTGGCGTCATGGTTAACTGTTGACCCAGTTTGAGCTGGAGTGACGCTTTCATGTTACCGCTGATCCCTACGTTATTATTGTTGGATGAGGTCGCTTGTTATCATCTTGAGTGGAGTCCAATGGTGGCATAAATTGCCTGCATTGGCTCCGCTTGATTAACTATAGCCTGAATTGTTCACCTAAGTACACAGCCCTAACTTGCTGATTGTCTAAGATCTCTGCGGGTGTTCCTTCGGCAATCAAGTTTCCGTGACTCACGATATAGGCATGTTCACACACATCTAATGTCTCACGGACATTGTGGTCTGTGATCAACACGCCAAGGCCACGACTTTTGAGCTGTTCGATAATCTTTTTAATGTCGATAACCGAAATCGGATCGACACCAGCAAAGGGTTCATCGAGCAAAATGAACTTAGGATTTGCTGCTAACGCCCGTGCAATTTCGACACGGCGACGTTCGCCCCCCGACAATGACATGCCTTGGCTGTCACGGATGTGGGTGATGTGGAATTCTTCGAGCAGATGCTCGAGTTGTTCTTCCCTTTGCTCTTTCTTCAATTCTTTGCGCGTTTGCAGTACGGCCATGATGTTGTCATGGACGGTCAGCTTACGGAAGATACTGGCTTCCTGCGGCAAGTAACCTATGCCTTTGCGGGCGCGCAGGTGCATAGGATCTGCGGTTAAATCATCATCGTCGATAAAGATGTGGCCTTTATCGCTTTTAACCAGACCGACGACCATGTAAAAGGTGGTAGTTTTACCCGCGCCGTTCGGGCCGAGTAGGCCAACGACTTGACCGGTTTTGACCGTCAGACTGACGTCTTTAACCACTTGGCGACTCTTATAACTCTTTGCCAGATTTTGTGCTCTTAGGGTGATTTGGGTCATTTAGAGTCCTGCTTTTTCACAGGTCTATCCGCTGGCGCGTCTGGTTTGGCATCATCTTGATAGCTTTCAGGCTGAATAATAGTGATCACGCGATCGTCACCATTACCAGTGCTTTCTGCAATCAATTTTTGCTGGATGATGTTATAGCGGATCACATTACCCGTCACTTGGCTACCTGCTTGATCTAACGAAGCTTGGCCTTTCAGTGTCAGGGTACGGCTTGCCATATCGTAACGAATTTCTTTCGCGCTCGCCGAGGCTGGACGGCCATCGTCTAACACTTGGCTGTAAGTTGCTGGGTTACCAGTGGCCACTAAAATTTTGCTATTTTCACCTTCGGCAGAAAATGCACGCAGTTCATTTGCTTGGATTTTTATCGAGCCTTGGGTAACTTCCACCGGACCAAAGAAGATGATCTGGTTGTTCTTGATATCTGCCGTTTGGCTCACTGCTTTGATTTTAACTTCCTGCTTTAGGTCGTCGACTTTAGCAAAGGCGCTCATGCTCATTATTAGCATTAGGCTGGCAAGTAATACGTTATTTTGCTTCATATGTTCCTACTACCTGACTGGTCAATTTCACTTCTTGCGCGTTGAGGTCGGCATAAAGGCCTTGGCCTTGAATATTAAAATCTTTCCCTGTGACGTAAATGGTACGTTCAGAGGTCATTATCATAGTATTGAGATCGAGTTCCAGATAACTGGTGGACAAGGTCTGGATCGGTTCTTCTGCGCTAATGGCATCAATAATAACATTGTTTTCTAGTACAACCTTGCCCGTTTCCTTGTTTAGCTTGCCCTGATCTGCACTGAGTTGCCATTGTGCTTTACCTTGGTCTGGATAAACAAGATAAACAGGTTGAGTAAAGTAAGTTTGATTCGTTGAATCATAATGTTCCATGTGTTTCGCCGTCACACGGCTATTGACTAGCCCTTGTTCATTGAACTCAACACTGCGCAGATCTTCAATGATGAAATCTGGGGTATTCTGATCTTTAACTCTATTATCGGTATCACCGCTGTGTTTGTTCTGCACTTGCCAATAAAGCACTAATGCAGTTCCAAAAAAAGCAATAATCGCGAGTGTCACACGACTCATATACTCATTCCATGGGCCGAAGTGAATTTATTTTGACTGAGTAACAATAGATCTGTGAGTTCACGCAGGGCACCGTGGCCACCATTGAGCGTGGTCACAAAGTGGGCGTGCTGACGCACATAGGGATGACCATCGGCAACGCTGACAGCTAAACCGACGACATTCATCACTGGCAGATCGACAATATCATCACCGATATACGCCACTTCTTCTGGGGTAACGCCATAGAGTGCGAGCAATGCTTCATAGGGCTCGAACTTATTGTCTACGCCTTGGTAAATATGGGCAACCCCAAGGGCTGTCATACGGTTTTCAACGATTTTGGATTGACGTCCAGTGATAACCGCAAGATTAAAACCGCTGGTGAGTATCGAGCGCACGCCATAGCCATCGCGAGTGTGGAAGGCTTTTAGCTCTTCGCCGCTATTGCTTAGGTAAATACGACCGTCGGAAAACACCCCGTCGACGTCACAGATCAACAGTTTAATCTTTTGCGCGCGTTGCCACACATCATCACTGATTGGGCCGTAAAATCCTTGCTGTGGCATTAAATGACTCCTGCTTTAACCATGTCTAGCATGTTAAGAGCGCCGATTGGATGGCGGTCTTTATCGATAACAATTAATCCGTTGATGTTTTTTGAGTCCATCACTTGCAGCGCTTGGGCGGCCAACACACCGTCGGTGATGGTCACGCAGTTACGGGTCATCACATCGGCGATGGGCGTTGTACGCAGATTTACTTCGGCATCGATAACGCGGCGTAAATCACCATCGGTGAAGATACCAACCAGCTTGCGCTGATCATCGATAATCGCGGTCATGCCTAAGCCTTTCTTAGAGATTTCGTACAGGGCTTCTGTGATGCAAATATCGTGGTTAACGAGCGGTAAGTCATCACCGCTATGCATGACATCGCAGACTTTTAACAATAACTTACGCCCTAAAGCACCGCCAGGATGGGACATAGCAAAGTCATCACGGGTAAAGCCTTTTGCTTGTAGTAGCGCAATGGCAATCGCATCGCCCATCACTAAGGTCGCTGTGGTACTCGACGTTGGGGCAAGTCCAAGTGGGCAAGCCTCTTCGGGTACTTCAATACATAAATGCACTTTAGATAAGCGCGCCATGTTCGATTCGGGTTTACCTGTTACCGCAATAACGGGCACACCCATACGTTGGATGACGGGCATTAACGTGAGGATTTCGCTCGACTCACCGGAATTTGAAATCGCTAAAATCACATCGTTATCGGCTAATACCCCGAGATCGCCGTGGCTGGCTTCACCCGGATGCACAAAAAATGCAGGCGTTCCTGTGCTGGCGAGGGTGGCAGAAATCTTATTACCGATATGGCCCGATTTGCCCATTCCCATGACAATCACTTTGCCTGTGCAGTTAAGGATCAACTCGCAAGCTTCTGCAAATTCAGCCGAATCAACATATTGATAAAGATTGTCTAGGGCTGACTTTTCAATGTCGATAACTTTACAGCCCCATTGGCGCAGTTGTGATTTGTCTACCATGTCTATCTCTCTTTTTGCATTGTCTTTGTCGCCCCATTGATGGGATTGGAATAGCACAATTTGGTACGCGATAAAGATGATATGTAATAGGCTTTCTGCCAAGTTTTAGTTTGTTTTCAGACGATTTAGCATATGTCTTATTGTGGTGAATTCCCTAAAACAACAAAACAATTGCGGCAGGCTAGAGCGATTGATTCGACTCGTCAAGTTCAGCTGCGGCAGCTATTCATGCACAATAACCTGTTTAGCGGCCGAAGGTCTTGAGCAATATCATCGTCTTTGTCGTTTATTTCAATGGATTTATCCCGTATCGCTGTGGGTATTACCGCACGGGATGCCTCTATTTCACACTCGTATATCGACGCATCGCACCTAAAAGTGGACGAAGAGCGAGCTAAGTGCGAACGAATTAGCCAATATCGTCAATTCTGCAACTAGGTTGAAAACATTAAGTAACATTTTACCTGTGCATAGTGAAAACTTAGGGCGCATTTTCGCTGTAAATGAGGCAAATTGAAAGTATCGCAGGGCGATAGTGTCGATTCGGTTGTAGGTTAAAGCGCAATTACGTACAATTTGCGGCTCTTCGATTGGTCAGTCTAGGAAGACTAGGATCACCTCTTTTGCAAATGTCGGAATCAAGCATGACTCAAGAACAAACGCCGTTGGTTGAGATCCGTAATTTGGGGTTTAGCCGCGGTCAGCGTGTGATATATGAAGATATTAGCCTGTCCATTCCAAGGGGTAAGGTGACGGCGATCATGGGGCCGAGCGGCATAGGCAAAACGACCCTGTTAAAGTTGATCGGCGGCCAATTAACGCCTGACCACGGACAAGTGCTATTTGATGGCCACGATATCCATGGTGTGAGTCGCAATGAATTATTTAGTCTGCGTAAGCGGATGAGCATGTTGTTTCAAAGCGGCGCGCTGTTTACCGACATCAATGTGTTCGATAACGTGGCGTTTGCGCTGCGAGAACATTCTGGTCTGCCAGAAAACATTATTCGCACTATCGTGCTGATGAAGCTCGAAGCCGTAGGTTTACGTGGTGCCGCCCAGATGATGCCGAGTGAATTATCCGGTGGTATGCAGCGCCGCGCGGCATTGGCCAGAGCCATCGCGCTTGAGCCTGAAATGGTGATGTACGATGAACCTTTTGCCGGCCAAGACCCTATCTCTATGGGCGTGTTAGTGAAGCTTATTCGTGAGTTATCCGATGCGCTGAATCTGACCTCTATTGTGGTATCTCACGATGTAGATGAAGTCCTCGGTATTGCCGATTATGTGTATGTGGTTGCCGATAAAAAAGTTATCGCCCACGGCACGCCAGAAGAATTGAAGTACGCCGACAATCCGCAGCTAAAACAGTTTATTCAAGGCGCGCCGGATGGCCCTGTACCGTTCCATTATCCGGCGAATGATTACCAACAAGAATTAATGACAAAAGGAGTTGGCAAGTGAAGTTAATAGACAGTATTGCCGACTTGGGCCGTAGCGCGATTGAGTTAGTGCTCGGTTTTGGCCGCGCAGGGCTCATGTTGTGGGGGGCGATTTTTCGCTGGCCACGTGTGCGCAAAGGCTTTCCATTATTAGTACGCCAGATTTATGTGGTCGGTGTGCAATCTATGGTGATTATTTTAGTCTCAGGGCTTTTTATCGGCATGGTGTTGGCGCTGCAAGGCTACAACATCTTAGTTGGTTTTGGCACCGAAGAAAGCTTAGGCCCTATGGTGGCGCTCAGTTTACTGCGTGAGTTAGGGCCAGTGGTTACCGCACTTTTGTTTGCGGGACGTGCGGGTTCAGCCTTAACCGCTGAGATTGGTTTGATGAAAAGTACTGAGCAGCTATCGAGTTTAGAGATGATGGCTATCGACCCATTAAGGCAGATTATTGCACCGCGCTTTTGGGCTGGGGTGATCAGTATGCCATTGCTGGCGTTAATGTTTACCGCTGTGGGTATTTACGGTGGTCACATAGTCGGCGTGGAATGGAAGGGAATCGACAGCGGGGCGTTTTGGTCGATTCTGCAGGCGTCGGTCGAATGGCGTCAGGACATAGTTAACTGCTTGATCAAGAGTGGTGTGTTTGCCGTAGTGGTGACTTGGATTGCGTTGTATCGCGGTTATCAAGTGATCCCAAATCCGGAAGGCATCAGCCGTGCAACGACTCAGACAGTGGTTCAGTCGAGCCTCGCTGTATTGGCATTAGATTTTTTACTGACAGCCCTGATGTTTGGCCGCTAACGGAACACTGCGGATTTCGACACAGGTAAGATGGATTAACAGAGTGGTAGCTGAACATGTTGACACGAAAAATTGAATTATTAGTGGGTGTGTTTCTTTTAACGGGATTGGCCGCTTTTTTGGTCTTGGTCTTTAACGTCGCCAATATTGAAGTTAAAAGCAGCGATAGCACTTATACCATAAAAGCCAATTTCACCAATATTGGTGGCTTGAAGGTACGTTCGCCCGTTAAGGTCGGCGGTGTTGTGGTTGGCCGCGTCAGTGGCATTGATTTAGATCCCGTTAAGTTAGTGGCTGTGGTCACCTTAGTGATGGATAAGCGTTACGATAAATTCCCAGAAACCAGTAGTTTAGCAATTTTGACTTCGGGTTTATTGGGCGAGCAATTCTTAGGGTTAACACCGGGTTTTGTCGACGATGATGTCAGTATGCTCAAAGATGGCGACAAGATTGATGACACGCGCTCGGCATTAGTGTTGGAGGAACTGATTGGTCAGTTCTTATATAGTATGGGTTCGAAGGATAAATAGGGGTTACCGCTATGTTTAAAAACTTATCTCGTTTTTTACTGCCGTTAGTGATGGTTTTAGGGACAACGAGCGCTGTTGCCGCCGATGTGGTGGTCGACACTAAGGACCCGTATGCCATGGTGAAAGCCGTTGCTAATAAAACCTTCGATCGTTTTCATAAAGATAAAGCGCTAATCGATGCTGACTCAGATCATTTAAAGGTGATCGTTCGTGAAGAACTGATGCCTTATATTGATTATAAATACGCTTCTTACAAAGTCTTAGGCCAGTATCTTAAGGATTCAACCGAAGATCAGCGTAATCGTTTCGTCGATGCGTTTGAGGGTTATTTAGTGTCGACCTATGCCCAAGCTTTTACTGAATACACCAATCAAAAAGTGGAATTTTCACCTGGGGTTGATTTCAGCAAAGAGAAAATGGTGGATGTGAACGTGCAGATCATCGAAGCCGGCCGTCCGCCAATCAAACTGCTGTTTAAGGCACGCCGTTTGAAAGATGACTCATGGAAGGCATTCGACTTAGTCGCCGAAGGTGTGAGCTTACTGTCTTCTAAGCAGTCTGAAATCTCGAATCTGATTCGTCAGCAGGGTATCGATCCTGTGATTAAGATGCTCGAAGATCGCACCAAAGAAAAAGTGACCATCAAGGCTAAATCAGGGAAGTCGCAGTCGTGATTGAATTTGTGCAACAAGGCACAGTTTGTCATCTCAAAGGGCGCATAACCCAAGCCGATGTCATTACACTTTGGCCACAGCGGCAACAACTGCTGGGCGAGTCTACTCAGATATTGTCTTTATCTGGGCTCGAATACAGTGATAGCGCTGGCATGGCATTTTTGCTGGCGTTAGTGCGTGAACATGGCAGCCAACTTGAATTGAGTTCAGCCTCACCACAACTTAAAAAACTCATCGATTTATATGATTTACATGCCTTCTTTACCGAAGAAGCGCATTGAGAATAGGGTAATAGATTTCATGGAATGCAGCTTAATCGAACAGATTTTACGTGATGCGTTAGGGCTTGAAGAAGTTCACGCTAGCTCGGATGGTAGCCATTATAAAGTGATCGCCGTAGGCGAATGCTTCGATGGTATGAGCCGAGTCAAACAGCAACAAGCCATTTATGCACCGTTGACGGCACACATTGCCAGCGGTGAATTACATGCATTAACGATCAAAACTTTCACGCCGACTCAATGGAAACGCGAAAAAGTTTTCAACATGCCTAGCTAGTGAGGAAAAGTGGATAAACTAACAATTCAGGCAAGCCCCCCGCTTGCCGGTGATGTGATCATTTCAGGTGCTAAAAATGCGGCTCTGCCTATTCTGATGGCAGGCGTATTGGCCGAGACCGATTTTGTGGTTTCTAACGTGCCGAATCTTCGCGATGTGACTACGAGCTGTAAATTATTACGTTGCCTCGGTGCTGAAGTGACTGAGCTTGGCGACGGACAGATCCGCATTTCAACCACTAATCTGAATGAGTTTTGCGCTCCCTACGATCTCGTGAAAACCATGCGCGCGTCTATCTTGATCTTAGGGCCGTTATTGGCGCGTTATGGTACCGCAGACGTGTCATTGCCAGGCGGCTGCGCCATTGGCGCAAGACCGGTGAACTTACACTTACATGGCCTCGAAATGATGGGTGCCAAGATTGAAGTGAAAGAAGGCTATATTAAAGCCCGTGTTGATGGTCGTCTTAAGGGCGCACACATTTTCATGGACATGGTGAGTGTCGGCGCAACCGAAAACTTACTGATGGCTGCGGCGTTGGCCGATGGCGAAACCGTGATTGAAAACGCGGCGCGCGAACCTGAAGTGATCGATTTGGCCAATTGCTTGATTGCCATGGGCGCAAAAATCACCGGCGTAGGCAGTGCAACCTTGCGTATTCAAGGGGTTGAGCGTTTACAGGGCTGTAATTACCGCGTGATGCCAGACCGTATCGAAACCGGTTCATTCTTGGTTGCTGCTGCGGTAACTCGTGGCCGTATTCGTTGCCTAAAAGCCGATCCTGCATCACTTGAGTCAGTTATCGCTAAGCTTGAAGATGCGGGCGCTAAGATTACGACGGGCGAAGATTGGATTGAGCTTGATATGCAAGGTAAGCGTCCAAAGGCGGTCAATATCAAGACGGCACCTTATCCCGGTTTCCCAACGGATATGCAGGCGCAGTTCTGTGTGCTTAATGCCTTAGCGCAAGGTACGGCCACCATTACCGAGACCATCTTCGAAAACCGCTTTATGCACGTACCAGAGCTTATTCGTATGGGTGCAACCATGGAGCTTGAAGGTAATACCTGCATCATCCAAGGGATTGAATCCTTAAGTGGTGCGCAGGTGATGGCGACGGATTTACGCGCGTCAGCGAGTCTAGTGATTGCGGGTTTAGTGGCCGATGGTAAGACGATTGTCGATCGTATCTATCACTTAGACCGTGGTTACGAGCACATTGAGAATAAGTTCCAAGGTTTAGGCGCGCAGGTTGTGCGTACTCAGTAACGAGTTATTGAGCTATTGAGCTATTGAGCTATTGAGCTATTGAGTTAGGCCTGAGGGATTAAATCTCGACCCATTAAAAAACCAGCTTAAAAGCTGGTTTTTTGTTGTCTGCGTTTTAGTGTGCTACGCAATGAGGGGCGCGACTCTAGTTATCGACCACAACCTTCTCATCGATAATCACAGGTAACTCCTGTTGTTTACCTTGGCGTATCACAGTCATCAACACTTTCTTACCCGGTGTGGTTTCAGCGATGCGATCCATCAGCATTTCAACACCTGGCACATCTTCACCATCGTATTTAATAATCACATCCCTTGGCATTAAGAGGGCACGCGCCGCAGGGCCATTAGGATCGACACCTGTAACAAGCACACCTTTTAGGTCGGGTAGATTAAGGATCTGCGCCACCACAGGGTTAATTGGCTCGCCAGAAATACCCAAAGCACCACGGATCACGCGGCCGTTTTTAATCAACTTACCCATAATGCTGTGGGCCAATTTAATTGGGATAGCGAAGTTAATCCCATGGCCGCCGCCTTCTTCACCCACTTGGAATGCTGCGGTATTAATACCGATAAGGCTGCCGTTAGTGTCAATGAGCGCGCCTCCAGAGTTACCGGCATTAATCGCCGCATCGGTTTGCAAAAAGTCTAAGTAACCAGAACTTAAGCCGTTACGACCCGTGGCACTGATGATGCCTTGGGTAATGGTTTGGCCTAAATTGTAGGGATTACCAATGGCGAGCACGACATCACCAACTTGAGGTGGACTGTCGAGATTAACGGGGACAATCGGTAAGTTATCGCCTTCAATCTTGAGTACCGATAAATCGGTTTCAGGATCAAAACCTACCACTTCAGAGGTAAATTTGCGTCCATCTTGCAGGGCGACAACAATTTCGTCGGCCTTTTTAATGACATGATAATTTGTAAGAATATAGCCTTCTTTGCTCATTATCACCCCAGAACCTAGGCCTTGTAGCGAGCCCGAGTTAAGTGGGCGGTTCTGATCTATGCTGAGGCTATAAATGTTAACTACGGCAGGCGCTGCGCGGCGGACCGCCTTGGCAAAGGATAGCTCGACTGTGTTGTTGGCCCGGGTTTGTAGCAGGCTATTACCGAGGGATTGGTTATCGAAATAACGGGTTACCAATAAAAACATGGCCGCCATGATAAGACCGAAAAGGGTGGCTTTACCGAGATATAATAGTGTGTCTTTTATCGTCATGGCAGGATGGATCTTGAAAAAGGTGAGTTAGATTAACATGTTTAATCTATGTAAGCATAGGGAACCTAAGCTCCCTATGCTTATGTGTGGCAGAAAAAATGACCTATTTAGTCGATTAACGTAGGACTAAATACAACATGCTCTTATCACGCATGATCTTCAGTGCCACCGCACCTTCTTGATCTTTTAGCTGTGCTTTAAGTGCCTTAAGATCTTTAATTGCAGTACGGTTAATACCGACAATCACATCTCCTTTTTGTAAGCCACTCATTGCCGCAGGTGAACCTTGGGCGACATCGGTGATTTCAATGCCCTTAGATGAGTTTTCTAAGGATGCACCCTGCAACATAGGATGCACGGCGCCAGCCGCAGATTCACTGGTTTGGCTTGCTTCACCTAAGGTCACCTTAACGGTTTTCTTATCACCGTCGCGGATGAGTCCTAGCTCAACCTTAGCACCCGCGCCCATAGTGGCGACTTTGGCACGCAGTTCTTGGAAGGACTTAATACCACGGCCATCGACGCTGATAATTATATCACCCGCTTTAATACCGGCTTTTTCGGCGGCACTGTCTTTGGCTACTTCATTCACGAAGCCGCCGTGTTGGGTGTCTAAACCAAAGCCTTGGGCGAGTTGGCTATCAAGATCGCGTCCCGAAATACCCAGTACTCCGCGGCGTACTTCACCGTGTTCGGCAATTTGCGCGACCAAGTTTTTCACCATATTGGCTGGGATCGCAAAGCCGATACCAACGTTACCACCGCCCGGCGCTACGATTGCGGTGTTAATCCCAATCAATTCCCCGTTTAAGTTAACGAGTGCACCACCCGAGTTACCACTGTTAATCGCGGCATCGGTTTGAATAAAGTTTTCCAGCATTTCTATGCCTAAACCGCTACGGCCTAAAGCACTGACAATACCTGAAGTCACGGTTTGCCCTAAACCGAAGGGGTTACCAATGGCAACGGCAAAGTCACCAACACGTAAGTCGTCAGAGTTTGATGACTTGATTGCGACAAGATTTTTTGCCTCAATTTGCAGCAATGCAATATCCGATTCTGAGTCAGTACCAATGAGTTTGGCCTTTACTTCACGACCGTCATGTAGACCAACTTGAATATCATCAGCACCATCAATCACGTGGTTATTGGTAACGATATAGCCCTTTTCGGCATCAATAATAACGCCTGAGCCTAAGCCTCTAAAAGGACGTTCCTGCACTTGCTCTTGTGGCGCATTGGGGCCAAAGAAGTAACGGAAAACATCAGGCACTCTTTGTTTTGAAACATGAGTCCCCGTAACGGCTACGGACACAACAGCAGGTGTCGTACGCTCAAGCATGGGCGCAAGACTTGGAATGGATTGTCCCTCAACCGTCTGTGGAATGGCGGCCTGTGAGACGACAGGCATCATAGTCAGGGTCGCGGCTAACATTGCGGCTGAAAGTACAGATAATTTTGTTTTCATCTATTCATAACTCCAAATAAGGGTTGAACGATCTGGATGTAATGCATCAGCTATTGTGCGAGTGCCAGATCAAATCTGTATCGGTACCGGCTATTTGCCTAGGTAACCATTCGGACACGCACCTAATTGAAAAAGTTCATCATATTAACAAATGTTAATTTTTTTGAGCCTATTTTATCGGCTGTTTCATACTCGTTGCTGAGTGGAAAACTGTGGGCAAGATACTCATTTTTCAAGCCCTGATATCAGCAAGTTTTGCCGATTAAAATGACCTACAGCATAGAGGTTTATTCGCCGTTTGTATGCTGTTTAGCGTTGAGGCAAAAGTCGTATTCAGCATTAATATATCCTGCGCCACATTGGCCGTGCTAATATCATCGCAGTTTTAATAAAGGACATAAGAGAATTAAAAAGTGCCTCAGTTAAGCCCTTGGCAGCATTATCAAAAAGATCTTACCCGTGACGGTTTTTCCCATGATCCGGCCCAAGAAATTGCGGTCAAAGCATTACAACGTGTCTATGAAGACTTAACGGCGGCGGAAGAGCCGAGTTCTATCGTAGGGAAATTGTTTAGTGCATTAGGCTTAAAATCGGCGCCTGCTTCACCTAAAGGCCTGTATCTTTGGGGCGGTGTGGGGCGCGGTAAAACCTATCTGATGGATACTTTTTTTGATGCCTTGCCTGGCGATCAAAAGCTGCGGGCTCACTTCCATCGTTTCATGCATCAGCTACATTTAGATTTAGATGAACTGAAAGGCGTGCGCGATCCCTTGCTGGTGATTGCGAAAAAGATGGCCGCGAAATATCGCGTTATCTGTTTCGATGAATTCTTTGTCTCCGATATTACCGATGCCATGTTGTTAGGTACGCTGTTTCAAGCGCTATTTAAAGAAGGCGTTGTGCTGGTCGCTACGTCTAACATCATCCCCGACGACTTATATAAAAATGGCTTACAGCGGGCACGTTTCTTACCCGCTATAGCCTTAATTAATCAACATTGTGAAGTGCTCAATGTGGATTCTGGCATCGATTATCGACTACGCACCCTTGAGCAAGCGGAGATTTATCATCATCCGTTAGATGCACAAGCCGATGCCAATCTTATGCGTTATTTTAGCCAGTTAGCGCCTGAGTCTGAGGTGCTTACCGCCGACATCGAAATCGAAGGTCGTAGTATCAGTATTCGTCAGCAGGCGCAGGGCGTATTGTTGGCCGATTTTAGAGCGCTCTGTGATGGTCCGCGAAGTCAGCGTGACTACATGGAATTGGCGCGGATTTACCATACTGTGCTGGTCAGCGGCATTGAGCAAATGGGCGCATTTTTGACCGGTGATGATATCGCCAGACGATTTTTAGCTATGGTTGATGAGTTTTACGAGCGCAATGTAAAGCTTATCGTATCGGCCCAAGTGCCACTCGAAGACATCTACGCCGATGGCTTGCTTAACTTCGAATTTAGACGTTGTCGCTCGCGTCTTATTGAGATGCAATCACACGATTATTTGAAAACAGAGCACCTGCCTTAACCCAGCGACGCAAGAGTTTTGCTTTAACTCCCGTGTTAAATCACCAGTGGCTTGTTAATCCTTAGGATGACAAGCCAGATTGGTCGATATTTTATAATTTTTATCAAAATATCAGGTGATTTTTAACTCAGCTTTGTCTATACTCCGCCACCTGCCCACGTTACTCCGCCAATTGGGCGGAAGTTGTAAGCCGAAGTCAGTGCTCGAAGGGGTGCTAAAAGGCAATTTTGTGTTGTTTGCAAATGCAGACAGCATGTGAGACAGAAAATTAACTTTGGGTTTTTGTAATAATGAAGACTTTTACTGCTACACCAGAAACCGTAACTCGTGACTGGTTCGTCGTTGATGCAGACGGCAAAACTTTAGGTCGTATCGCTACTGAAATCGCTATCCGTTTACGCGGTAAGCATAAGCCAGAATACACTCCACACGTTGATACCGGTGATTACATCATCGTTGTTAATGCTGAAAAAGTGACTGTTACTGGTAACAAAGCGAAAGGCAAAACGTACTACTCGCATTCAGGCTTCCCTGGTGGCATTAAGCAAATCAGCTTTGAAAAGCTGCAAGCGCAAAAGCCAGAAATGATCATCGAGAAAGCAGTTAAGGGTATGTTACCAAAAGGTCCTCTGGGCCGTGCCATGTTCCGTAAACTGAAAGTTTACGCTGGCGCAGAACATAACCACACTGCACAACAACCTCAAGTTCTTGATATCTAAACGGGATTAAGCAAATGGCTGCAACTCAGTACTACGGCACTGGCCGTCGCAAAACCTCTACAGCTCGCGTTTTCGCTAAAGCAGGTAGTGGCAACATCGTTGTAAATCAACGTCCTTTGGATCAGTATTTTGGTCGTGAAACTGCTCGTATGGTTGTTCGTCAACCTTTAGAGTTAGTTGAAATGACTGACAAGCTGGACATCTATGTAACTGTTAAAGGCGGTGGTATCACTGGCCAAGCAGGCGCAATACGTCACGGTATTACCCGTGCTCTGATGCAATTAGATGAAGCACTGCGTCCATCACTACGTTCTGCTGGTTTCGTTACCCGTGACGCTCGTAAAGTTGAGCGTAAGAAAGTGGGTCTACGTAAAGCACGTCGTAAGCCACAATTCTCTAAGCGTTAATTCGTTTTTGGAATATCAAAAAACCCAGCCTATGCTGGGTTTTTTATTGGCTAGAATTTACGGTACTGGCGAATTCATTTAAATAAGAGACTCTGTTGTTGAAGTGAGCTGATATACACTAAATTGCATTGAGTGATTGAGTTTGAGGTGCGCATGACTTTTCAAGTTTTTATGCTGGCAGTGGCACTTGTATTACTTTTAGAAGGCGTAGGGCCGTTATTATTTCCGAATAAATGGCGTCGTTATTTAAATGAACTCTCCCATCAAAATCAGCAGGTTATCCAGCGACTCGGTGGCGCATTAGTCACAGCAGGAGTGGTGATTTTGGTAATTTTTGCGTAAAAAACACCCAGCTTGCCCTTACTGACTAAGATCTGTTAAAATTCTTTTTTAACCGCAACCTTGCAGCAAATAATGGGCAAAAACGTAGTTGTTCTCGGCACCCAATGGGGTGACGAAGGAAAAGGTAAGATTGTCGACCTTCTAACAGAACAGGCAAAATATGTAGTTCGCTATCAAGGCGGCCACAATGCTGGTCATACCTTGGTTATCGACGGTGAAAAAACCGTTCTTCATCTGATCCCATCAGGTATCTTGCGCGATAATGTGAAATGCATTATTGGCAATGGTGTGGTGCTTGCACCTGACGCCCTGATGAAAGAGATCAACATGCTGAAAGATCGTGGTGTTCCTGTTGAGGAACGTCTGTTGATCTCTGAAGCGTGTCCGCTGATCCTACCCTTCCATTGCGCCTTAGATATCGCCCGTGAAAAAGCACGTGGCAATAAAGCTATTGGTACAACTGGCCGTGGTATCGGACCTGCGTATGAAGACAAGATATCCCGTCGCGGTCTGCGAGTAGGCGATCTGTTCAATGCGCAGCTGTTTGCTGAAAAGCTGAAAGAAGTTATGAAATACCATAACTTTATGCTGACAGAGTACTATCAAGTTGAAGCGGTTGATTACGAGCAAACGCTAGCAGATGCTTTGGCTATGGCCGACTATCTGAAGAGCATGTGTGTTGATGTGACTGAACTATTGGATACTGCGCGTAAAGCCGGTGAACCAATTCTGTTCGAAGGCGCTCAAGGTACATTACTCGACATCGACCACGGAACATACCCATTTGTAACCTCTTCAAATACCACTGCCGGTGGTGTTGCGACGGGCAGCGGTTTTGGTCCACGTCATTTAGACTATGTCTTAGGTATCATGAAGGCTTACACCACTCGTGTGGGTGCAGGTCCATTCCCTACTGAACTGTTATGTGAAGTTGGTGATCATTTAGGTACTAAAGGTCATGAGTTTGGTGCGACAACGGGTCGTAAGCGTCGTCCAGGTTGGTTGGATGCTGTGGCAATGCGCCGCGCGGTTCAAATCAACAGTGTTAGCGGCTTCTGCTTGACTAAGTTAGATGTACTTGATGGTCTGAAAGAAGTGAAGATTTGTGTGGGTTATCAGAATCCTGATGGCACTATCTCTAAAGTGACCCCGCTTGCGGCTGAAGGTTATGAACTGGTTACGCCTGTTTATGAAACTATGCCAGGTTGGAGCGAGTCGACTTTTGGCGCGACATCAATTGAGCAACTGCCACCGGCAGCGATCAATTATATCAAGCGTCTTGAAGAGTTGTTAGAAACACCAATCGACATTATCTCTACGGGTCCTGACCGTAACGAAACCATGATTTTGGTTAATCCGTTCAATTAAGACCTGTTAAGGCCGTGTTTCACGGCCTTTTCTCTACTTCTTTATGCCTTTCTCTATTTCCTTCTGCGGTTAGATGTTTAGCTCAAGAATTCAGCTCAAGCTCAAGAAATAGGTTATACTGCCGATGCAAGTATTCACCCTATTGTCATTGAGAGTCGTTATGCTACGTACAGCACTAGTTGCGCTACTGCCCTTAGTATCTTCAATGTGCTTTGCCCAAACGCAGGCGGTGGATATTTATAGCCAAGACCAATTGCTTGATTTGATCCGTAGCGATCAATATTTAGCGAAAGTGAAACGTGATGATTGCCAGTTAGTTCAAGACATTGAGGCGCGAGCCCAAGTCTTAAAACAGCCTTTATATCAATTCCTTTGGGGCGAAATGCTCAATCATGGAACTTGTGTAAAGGCTAACCCTGTGAAGGGGATTGCTTTGTTACGTGACTCGGCCGAACAAGGTAGCTCAGAAGCGATGTTAAAGCTTGCCGAGTATTATCAGAGTGGGAAATTTGTCATCCGCAATAAAGACAGAGCAGTGCATTATTTATTGCCTGCTGCTGCAAGTGGTGATTTATCCGCTCGTATGATGTTAGTGCGTTTATTCGGTGAAGGTTATGGTAGTCCTAGGGATTACGAGATGGCCTATCACTGGTTATATAACGATGTATTTGCGGACGAGGCGACGAAGAAAAAAGCCTTGTCTTTACTGCAGGTGTTAGCAGCTAAAATGCCCCCCAGTGCAGTGGCGCGGGCTCAGCAAGAACAGTTGCGAACCCGTTAAGTTGTCTCTTCTAGAGACACATTATTTGGATATTGAATGATCAAAGACCCTCATTTTGAGCGTGAACAGGATAAGTACGAAAACCCTATCCCAAGCCGTGAGTATATTATCGATTACTTACGTTCTCAGAAATCACCTATCACTCGTGACAGTATTGCTGCGGCGTTAAACATCCAAGAGGAAGAACAACTTGAGGCCCTGCGCCGTCGCCTTCGTGCGATGGAACGCGATGGCGAACTTGTGTTCACCCGTGGGCAGAGCTATGGCTTGCCCGAGAAAATGGATCTTATCCCCGGCACAGTGCTCGGACACAGAGAAGGCTTCGGCTTTTTCAAACCCGATGAAGGCGGTGATGACTTATTTATTTCGAACCGCGACATGCTGATGTATTTCCACGGTGATAAAGTGCTAGCGCAAAAAGCAGGCACAGATCGTCGTGGTCGTCGCGAAGCGCGTTTGGTGCGTTTGATCCAGCCGCGCAGTGCTGCAATTGTCGGCCGTTATCATGTTGATAGCGGTATGGCATTTGTCATTGCCGATGATAAGCGTATTACTCAAGAAATCTTAGTCGCGAATGAAGATCGCAACGGCGCCCGTCAAGGCGATGTGGTTGTGGTTGAATTAACGCGTCGCCCAGGTCGTTTTGTTAAGGCTGCGGGTAAAGTGACTGAAGTGCTTGGTAAGCAAATGGCGCCGGGGATGGAAATCGAAATCGCCCTGCGTAACTATGACTTGCCCCATACTTGGTCACCTGTGATCGAGAAGAAACTGCGCCGAATTCCCGATGAAGTGACCGACGCCGATAAAGTTGGCCGTGTGGATTTACGTCATCTGCCATTAGTGACTATCGACGGCGAAGACGCCCGTGATTTTGACGATGCCGTGTATGCGGAGAAAAAAGCCGGTGGCGGCTGGCGTTTATGGGTTGCGATTGCTGACGTTAGTTATTATGTTCGCACCGATTCAGCCTTAGATACTGAAGCGCGTGCCCGTGGTAACTCAGTGTATTTCCCATCGCAAGTGATCCCTATGCTGCCGGAGAAAATCTCCAACGGCCTATGTTCGCTTAATCCTCACGTCGACCGTTTATGTATGGTCGCTGAGATGACAGTGTCTGCCAAAGGCAAGTTGTCGGGTTATAAGTTTTATCCGGCTGTGATGTATTCCCATGCCCGTTTCACTTATACCCAAGTGGCTGAGATGTTAGAAGGCGGCCCGATTGCGCCTGAGCATGAAGCCTTGTTCCCGCATCTGCAGTGTTTACAGTCATTGTATTTAGCGCTAGATGAGCAAAGAGCTGAGCGTGGTGCGATTGCGTTTGAAACCATGGAAACGCAGTTCATTTTCAATGAGCAGCGCAAGATTGATAAAATCGTGCCGCGTGGCCGTAATCAAGCACATAAAATCATTGAAGAATGCATGATTTTAGCCAACGTTTCTGCAGCTAAATTTGTGAAGAAACACAAAGGCGACGTGCTGTACCGAGTGCATGAAGCGCCATCTGAGCAAAAGTTGGCGAACTTTAAAGAGTTCCTTGCTGAGCGTGGTTTGACTATGCCTGGCGGACTTGAGCCAACGCCGTCTGATTACCAGAACGTGATGCTGCAAATTGCCGACCGTCCCGATGCTGAACTTATCCAAGTGATGTTGCTGCGCTCTATGCGTCAGGCAATTTACACCCCAGATAATGAAGGTCACTTCGGTCTAGCCTTAGAAGAATATGCGCATTTTACCTCGCCCATTCGCCGTTATCCGGATTTAGTCTTACATCGTGTGATCCGTTATTTACTGGCGAAGGAAAGAGGCGAAGCCACAGAAAAGTGGACGCAGGATGGTGGCTACCACTATCAACTCGATGAACTCGACCAATTGGGCGAAGAGTGTTCGACTACAGAGCGTCGTGCCGATGAAGCGACTCGTGATGTTAGCGATTGGCTCAAGTGCGAGTTTATGCAAGATCACGTCGGCGATACCTTCGAAGCTGTGATTGCCTCAGTGACCAGCTTTGGTTTATTCGTGCGCTTAAATGAGCTGTTTATCGATGGCTTAGTACATATCTCAAGCCTAGGTAGTGATTACTACCAATTCGATCCTATGCGTCAACGCCTTATCGGTGAGCATACAGGCCAAGTCTATCAAGTGGGCGATCCTGTGACGGTTAAGGTCGCTGCTGTTAACTTAGATGACAGACAGATTGATTTAGTCATGCTGGGCGATGACGGTAAAGGCGGCAAGCGTAAAGCATCTGCCAGCCGTGATAAGCCGATGACTGCCCGTGAGCGTGTTAATCGCGAAGGTGCTAAGCAAGGCAAAGCGGGTAAAACCGCAACGCCTAGTACTAAGGCTGAAGCTGGCAAAGCCAAACCTAAGGCTAAAGCGGGCACTAAAGCGAAAAAAACAGCAGTAAAAGATCCGGCTAAAAAGCCAAAAGCCGCTAAGCGGAGCACGAGAAAGAAATAAATGAAAAAACAAGATATTATTTTTGGGATCCACGCAGTTGAAGCCCTGTTAAAGCATAGCCCTGAGCGCATTATCGAGTTATGGCTGTTACAAGGCCGTGACGATGAGCGCTTAACTGTGCTGGCCAATCAGGCTAGAGCTTTTGGCACGACGATTCAAGTCGCTTCTCGTAAAGCCTTAGATGACAAAGCGGAAAGCAGCCAACATCAAGGCATAGTCGCGCGCGTTAAAGCGGCGAAAGTATTGAACGAGCAAGATTTAGATGTGCTGCTTGCTAACACTGAGCAAGCATTCCTGCTGATTTTGGATGGCGTGACGGATCCCCATAACTTAGGCGCTTGTCTACGTAATGCTGATGCGGCGGGCGTGCAAGGTATTATCGTGCCTAAAGACAATTCAGTTGGCTTAACGGCCACTGTAAGTAAAGTGGCATGTGGCGCTGCGGAAACAGTGCCTTTATTCCAAGTGACTAATCTTGCACGTACTATGCGTCACTTGCAGGATAAGGGTGTGTGGATTGTGGGCACCGCGGGCGAAGCAGATTGCGAGCTTTATCAAGCCGATCTCAAAGGATCATTAGCGATTGCCATGGGCGCGGAAGATAAAGGTTTACGCCGTTTAAGCCGTGAGTCTTGTGATTCACTGATCTCTATCCCTATGGCGGGTAGTGTGTCGAGCTTGAATGTATCGGTTGCGACCGGTATTTGCTTATTTGAAGCTGTGCGTCAGCGCCGCAGCTAATTACGCTCACGTTTGCCTGATTTCGCACATGCGGTATCAGGCTTGCAGTAACGACTTGTTGCAGTAACTATCTGTTTTAGTTATAGATTGCAGAAATAAAAAGACCGATTAACTTTAAACAGTTAATCGGTCTTTTTTGTTGGTCTTTTTATGTCTGCGCTTTGTCTAGGTTAACCGGATGGCTATCGGCTTCATCCGTTTGAACGGCTTCAGGCTCAGTTTGCTCGATATCGAAACTGAAGGTGAGTTGTTCCTCATCACTGTCATTTGCGTCGATAATATCGTCATCGACGCCATCAGCCCCTAAATCATATTCCGCTTCATCTAGGTTAGCACTGGGCGTCATATGTTCTTGAATCGATTCAACATCAACCCTAGGGTCTAGCGCCGCCGCCAGTGGTGAAGAGACTAAGTCGCCCGTCGCCATTATGTAGTCTTGGGTGACATTGGTTTCGGCTTTTTGTTGTGCATGTACATAACGTAGCCGCACAAACAAGATTAAGGTACAGGCAGACATAAAGCCATATAGCATGCTGTTACCAAGCCATTGCATCAACGTCGAGGCGATCAGTGGACCGATACTGGCCCCTAAGCCGAAGGTCAATAAGATAGTTGCGGATAAGCCGACTCGCTCATTCTGTTCGACTCGCGAGTTCGCCAGTGCTGTAGCAAGGGGATAGAAGGTGAAGCCCAAAATACCGAAGAGGAAAGTCATCACCAGCGAAATCACCGGATGATAGGGTGTTAAGGCGATGGCTAAAGCTAAAATGCCAAGCAATATACAGTTGATACGAATAAGGCGGCTGCGGGACATAATGTCGGACAGTTTCCCCATAGGCCATTGCGCCAGTAACCCCGCTAAAATCGTTGCCGTCATATAAGTAGCAACTTTTTCAGGCGGTAAACCTAAGTTGCTCGCATAGGCGGGCGCGAGACCATAAAACGAACCCACTATCATGCTACCAATTGCGATGGTTGTGAGTGCTTGCGGCGCTTTTTTCCAGTAATGGGCAATTTTGAGTGGGGCAGGAACCAAAGGCGCAGGGTGAAGACGACGCGTGAGTGAAATAGGTACGATACAGAGTGAGAAACAAATCGCGATAAGCAGTAACGGTTCTAGACCTAATTCGGGGAAGATACTGATCGCGCCTTGGCCTAAGATCAAGCCGAAGTAAGATACGATCATATAACTCGCGAACACTGTACCCCTTTGGTTACTTTCGGCCTGTTCGTTAAGCCAACTTTCGAGCACCATGTATTGGCACATCATGCCCATACCGACAACGAGCCTGAGGAGCAGCCAAACTGCTAGTTCATCCACAAGTGCATGACCCAATGCAGATGCGGCGACTATGCCAGCACTGGCAACAAAGGCGCGGATATGGCCCACTTGGGCAATAAGTCTATGACCAATCTTAGAGCCCGCCACTAGGCCAACATAATAGGCCGACATCATGCCGCCTATCCATATCTGTGGCACGTTCATCACCGAGAGCCTGAGCCCAAGGTAAGTTGTGAGCAAACCGCCGGCCAGTACCATTAATAATGTGGTGCTATATAAAGAGGCGAAAGTGCGCAGCGGATTAGTCATATACAACTCCGAAAACACAAACAAGATTGATAATAAACCGTGAGTATATCAGGGGGTGGTGTTTATGTTGTGTTGCAAATTGTTGGTAAATCTTGATTAATTGCGCATTTTTGCTCAAAAAATTCTTAGATTATGCTGAAATAACTTGGGCGAGGGCGGAGGAGCTTTAACGTCGCCGCCAGCCAAAGATGACTTTGGCGACGTGTACTTGCTTGTATTGCTACGGATTATCTAAAGCGGTTATCTAAAGGTATAAAGCAGGTTGAAGGTGGTGATGGTATCTGTCTGTTGGCTACCCTCTGGTACCACTTCAGTGTATTTGATGTTCATGCCGATTTTAAACGCCCAATCTTGGAACACCAGATTCTTGTAGTTCATGTCTAAGGTGAGGGTATTGTTGTTCTCGCCGACTTCCGCAGTTAAATCTGCATTGAGACTGCTGTATTCCTGCAGTTTTTGAGAAAACTTTGCAGCGGTACGCAAAATGACGTCTTTCTCAGCATCAGGATTGGGAATATCCACAGATTCTGCAGGTAAGTTATATCGGTAACCGGGGCCGATTTCAAGACTGAGTTTGGTCTTGTAGCTGCTGATGGCATTAAAACCGTAACCACTAGAAATAGTTGAGATTTGCGTGTAACTACCGAATTGATCCCAAGTAAAATCACCGCGTCCGAAGATATAACCCTTAGTGAGTTTATAGTTCGACTGGAGTTGGAGTTCGTATTTTTCGGAAGTCGTCTTGCTTTTTTCTGAGGCAAAGTAGGCTTTGAGCGTGGCTTCTTGCTTGGTTTGCTTAGTGTCGTAAATCAGTTGGGTTCGACCGTTAAAACTGCTGGATTCGGTATTGCCTGTATTCAGTTGCAAACCCGCTTCGATTTCTGCGGTAAAATCGCTGGGCGGTTCCTGATAATCAGGTGGAACAAGCGCAAGCGCAGGAAATGAAAGGGAAAATAAAAAGATTGGCACAATAACTTTTAGCATTATGTTTTATTCTTGGTTAGCTGATGTCAGACGTCCGAATATAGATGAAGCGCCATCATACCTGTATTGATTGGCGAGGCAAAGTTATTGCTTGAGTTTCTGGCTTGCTTTCTGTACTATCTCGCGCTCAAATCAGTCACTATTTTTCGTTCCTTGCCTCCATTTGGTTTGACTGAGCCAATACCGAGGCTACATAACCGTAAGGAGCAATAAATGCGTCATTACGAAATCGTATTTATGGTTCACCCAGATCAAAGTGAACAAGTACCAGGTATGATTGAGCGTTACACAGGTGTTATCACCGAAGCTAACGGCACAATCCACCGTTTAGAAGATTGGGGCCGTCGTCAACTGGCTTACCCAATCCTTGATCTGCATAAAGCTCACTACGTTCTGATGAACGTTGAAGCTAAAGCAGAGACGATCGAAGAGCTAGAAACAGCTTTCCGTTTCAACGACGCAGTTCTGCGTAACATGGTAATGCGTACTAAAGTTGCCGTTACTGAAGCATCTCCAATGGCTAAAGCTAGAGATGAGCGCGATTCACGTCGTGGCCCAGCTGGCGAACGCTCATACGATGAAGCTCACGCTGAAGAAATCGCTGAGTAAGGTAATCTGTGACCACCAATAACTTGGTGTTGTCAGGAACGATAACTCGTTCAAGACGCTTTAAAAGCCCAGCGGGTATTGCACACAGTGTGATTATGTTGGAACACAAATCGCAGCGTTATGAAGCAGATATGCTCCGCAACGTCTACGTACAAATTCAAGTGATATTGAGTGGGCCACGCTTTGAAAGCGTCGCAGAAGATCTGAAAGCAGGTGTGGAAGTACAAGTGCAAGGCTTTATGACGCTTCAACAGGGGCGCAATGGTCAGAACCGCTTAGTTATCCATGCCGAAAATGTCGAATTGAAAACTTAGGAGACTGTCAACATGGCACGTTATTTCCGTCGTCGCAAGTTCTGCCGTTTCACCGCTGAAGGTGTTGCAGAAATTGATTACAAAGATATCGTTACTTTAAAGAACTACATCACTGAAAGCGGCAAGATTGTTCCTAGCCGTATCACTGGTACTAGTGCTAAATATCAGCGCCAACTAGCTCGCGCTATCAAGCGTGCTCGTTATCTTTCTCTACTGCCATATACTGATTTACATCAGTAATTGCAGTATTCCTAATCGAATATAGAGGATTTGATAATGAACGTTATTCTGCTTGATAAAATCGCTAACCTAGGCAACTTGGGTGACCAAGTAACAGTTAAGGCTGGTTACGCACGTAACTTCCTTTTGCCACAAGGTAAAGCTGTTGTTGCTAACGAAAGCAACGTTAAAGTATTTGAAGCTCGTCGCGCTGAATTAGAAGCTAAATTAGCTGCTGAATTAGCTGCTGCTAACCTACGTGCTGAGAAAATCACTGCACTGGAAGCGGTTGTTATCGCTTCTAAAGCGGGTGATGAAGGCAAACTGTTTGGTTCAGTTGGCAACCGTGACATCGCTGATGCAGTGACTGCTGCTGGTGTTGAGCTGGCTAAATCAGAAGTTCGTTTACCATTAGGCGCTCTGCGTACTACTGGCGACTTCGAAGTTGAAGTTCAGTTACACACTGAAGTTAAAGCTGTTGTTAAAGTATCTGTGGTTGCAGAAGCTTAATTACGACTCGCTTTAAATATAAAAAGACACCGCCTCGGCGGTGTTTTTTTATGGCTGAAATTTAGGATTTGAGTGTATTTAGGTTTGGATATCGGCTCTGCGATGGATTTAAGCGATAGGTAATATGCGCCTATTCATTCAATCTCATTATCTCAAAGTGCATTCACTGCTAAAATACGAGCCCAAATAAAAGCCGCTTACTGCAAAACAGTGAGCGGCTTTTTGTTTAGAGCAACTGATTCAGCTCTGGGTGTTAATTTCTTACTAAATCTAGTTCTTTAATCAGATTATCGGCATGGTCGACTTCGTCCATCATCCACAGGATATAGCGGATATCCACGTGTACTGCGCGGGTGATGGTTGGGTTGAAGAACCAATCTTTAGTGATGGCCTCGTAGGTGGAGTCGAAGTTAAGCCCCACTAACTCACCTTTACCGTTAAAGACGGGCGAACCCGAGTTACCGCCTGTGGTGTCAACGCTCGATAAGAAGTTAACCGGTACAGAGTTAAATTCTTCGGGTTTGTCTAAGCAAGAGAAGAGTCTGCAAATCCAGCCGCGGGGATCTTGATAAACTGACTTCACTAAATGATTGCCAAAACGCTGCTCGGCAATCGCATCGAGGAGCTTTTTCGGTGCATTGTAGGGCTCTACGCCTGTGTGTTTCGCGACTATGCCATCTAGACGAGTAAACGGCTGTTTGTAGAGTGCATCACGTGATTGATAACCATCGACCATACCGTAGCTGATACGCAGCGTACCGTTGGCGTCAGGATAGACCGGCCAGTTGTTGGCCTTATAGTATTCGATCACTGCGGCCATATAGTCTGGGCGAGCAGTTGATAACTTACCGTCTAAGATTTTTTCCGTTTTTTCCTGCGCCATATTAGTGTCGTAAAGTGCTACGGCTAAACGAATAAAGGGATCGGCACTGGTTTCGAAGGCGTTAACATCGGCATTCATCCACGCCAGACGTTGGGCTTGGTCTATGAGCGTAGTGAGTGAATACAAACCATCGAGTTTAGCCGCAAGATCTACGTCTTTACTGTTTACACTTAACATTTTATCGAGCGCAGCCACGCGATTCGATTGGCCTAGGTAAGCATTTAAATCCTGTAACCACAATGTCTTATCGACTTTGACATCGAAACTCGAATCGATACGTTTAAGACGCGAGCTCAGCATCGCTAAATCACGCTCTTGATAGCCTTGTTCACGTTCGGCATCGGGCTTTTGTTTTTCTTTCGCAAGACGATACAAGCTGTTTGCTGCGGTTAACAGGGTGCTCGATTGGGCATTAGTAAAGTAGTAATTACTTTGGAACGCCTGTTGTTGCTCGGCAAGTAGCACTTCTAACTCAGCGATGAGGTTTTGATTTAGCTTAGGATTTTTTTTAAGCCAAGCTAAAAAGTTATCCTCACGGCTTTGTTTAATGCCCACGATATCCGTGGCTTTAAAACCCGCTAACAGGCCATTGAGTTTCTTCATTCGGTTGGCCATTGAAGCCATATTGCCAGCGTACTTAATGGCGATATCGGCATCTTTTTGCCCCATAGCTTCGATAGTATCAATCTGTAATTGATAGCGTTTAGCTTGGGTGGGATACAGCCAGTCACTGGCAAACTTAAGTTCACTAGTAAGATTATAGCGACTGGTTGAGCCCGGATAGCCTGCGACGAACACGCCGTCACCGGCTTTCACGCCATCGGCGTTTATTTTAAGGTAACTCTTTGGCTTGTAAGGGATGTTATCGTCGCTATATGCAGCGGGTTGGCCATCCTTTCCGACGTAAGCTCGTAAGAAGGCAAAATCACCCGAGTGGCGTGGATATTCATAGTTATCGATGTCGCCGCCGTAGGCACCGACACTTTCCGGAGGTGCATACACTAAGCGTACATCGCGGATCATCAATTGCTTGATTAGGTAGTATTCTAGGCCGTTATGGAAACTGCGGACATTACAGCGATAATTCGCATCGGCTTCACAGCTTTTGATCAGTTCTTTACTGTGATTTTGAATGTCTTCGTAACGGCTCAGTGGATCTTGGCTTAGGCCTTGATTGATTTGGGCGGTGACATCGGTTACTGCCTCTGTGATGTATAAACGTTCGTTAGGACCGGCAGAGGGTTCCTTGTCCATTGATGTAGCTAAAAAGCCTTGTTCGAGATAGTTATGTTCTTTCTTAGTGTTATATTGTATCGCCTTGAAGGCACAATGGTGGTTTGTCACAACTAGCCCTTGGGGGGAGACAAAACTGGCGGTACAATAGCCCAGCCCTACAACGGCGTTCATTGGATAACTTGTAAGATCGGCCAGTTTTTCTGCAGGGATATTGATTCCGCGTTCACTGAGTTTGTCTGCAATAGAAGGCATTTGATAAGGTTGCCATTGTCCTTCGTCGGCAGTTGCTATGCCGGATGTCATTACTAAGGCCGCAACCAATGCAATACGCATGTTCTTTCCTTATTGATTATTAGAGTGTCCGTTGGAATGAGATAACAGGCGAGTGTAAACATCCTGTTTGCTTGACGCGGGTTTTATATCATATTTTGTTAAGTTGTTGGAAATCGGGAGCGTTAATGTCACAACAAGGTGCTTTTAAGCCTAAAAGTAAGCCAAGAGATTTGCAGCTTGATGGACTCAAGCTGCCACCGCATTCAATTGAGGCTGAACAATCGGTATTAGGCGGCTTGATGTTAGATGCCGAAGCGTGGGACAGGGTCGCTGAGGCCGTCGTAAAAGATGACTTTTACTCCCGTTCACATAAGATGATCTTCTCTGCCATGCACAGATTGGTCGATTTGGGGCAACCGATCGATTTGATCACGGTTTCTGAACAGCTCGAAGTTGAAAATCAATTAGAAGATGCCGGCGGTTTTGCCTATTTAGGTGAAATTGCGAAAAATACCCCAAGTGCGGGTAACATTTTATCTTACGCCGAAATCGTCCGTGAACGAGCCGTAGTGCGTGACATGATCCGCGTAGCGCACGAAATTGCCGATGCGGGTTACAACCCAGAAGGCCGCGATTCGAGCGAATTACTCGACCTTGCTGAGAGTAAAGTCTTTAAGATCGCTGAGATGCGCACCAATTCCAACGAAGGTCCCGAAGGCATTAAGACCATTCTGGAAAAAACCGTCGATAAGATTGAGCAGCTTTATAATAACCCCCATAACGGTGTGACTGGGGTTTCGAGCGGCTTTAACGATCTGGATAAAATGACCGCTGGCTTTCAGTCCGGTGACTTGATTATCGTTGCTGCGCGTCCTTCTATGGGTAAGACCACCTTCGCGATGAACTTGTGCGAACAAGCCGCGATGAATGAAGACAAGCCGGTGCTTATTTTCAGTCTCGAGATGCCGTCAGAACAGATTATGATGCGTATGTTGGCCTCCTTGGGCCGCGTCGACCAAACCAAAATCCGTACCGGTCAGCTCGATGACGAGGATTGGGCGCGGGTTTCATCGACCATGGGTATCATGCTCGAGCAAGGCAAAATGTATATCGATGACGGTTCGGGGTTAACGCCGACCGAAGTCCGTAGCCGCGCGCGTCGTATCGCCCGTGAGTACGGTGGCTTATCGATGATCATGATAGATTACCTGCAGTTAATGCAGGTGCCCGCCTTGAAAGATAACCGTACCTTAGAGATTTCTGAGATTTCACGCTCCCTAAAGGCGTTAGCCAAAGAGTTAGAAATCCCGATTATTGCCCTGTCGCAGCTTAACCGCTCGCTTGAGCAAAGGGCCGATAAACGCCCGGTAAACTCGGATTTGCGTGAATCGGGCGCTATCGAGCAGGATGCGGATCTCATCATGTTTATTTATCGCGATGAAGTGTATAACAACGATTCTCAAGATAAAGGTACGGCCGAAATCATTATCGGTAAGCAACGTAACGGCCCGATTGGTCGGGTGCGACTCACCTTCCAAGGGCAGTTTTCGCGCTTCGATAATTATGCCGGACCTCAGTTTGAAGAAGACTAAATTCATGTTTGAAAATAGTAAATTTGCGTATGCAGAAGACGTGCTGTGCTGATGTATTTTTTATATCCGTGACTTTTTATTTCCTGAGTGAGCAAGGTAAATTTTGAACCCTTTTCCCCGTGCAGAAATTAGCAGTAGTGCACTGCAAACCAATCTCGCTGCGTTGCGTCAACAGGCACCAGCGAGTCGCGTGATGGCCGTCGTTAAAGCGAACGGTTATGGTCATGGATTATTAAATGTCGCCCATTGTTTAGTCAGTGCCGATGGCTTTGGCTTAGCACGATTGGATGAAGCCTTAGAATTACGAGCGGGCGGCGTGACAGCGCGTTTGTTATTGCTGGAAGGTTTTTTCCGTGCCACCGATCTCCCGTTACTCGTCGGGCATGATATCGACACTGTGGTGCATCATAGCTCTCAGCTGGAGATGTTGGAGCAAACTGTATTGTCTAAGCCTGTGACTGTTTGGCTGAAGGTCGATTCAGGCATGCACCGCTTAGGCTTTACGCCTGAGCAATTCTCAACGGTTTACGATCGATTAATGGCCTGTCCCAATGTGGCAAAACCGATTCATTTGATGACGCATTTTGCCTGCGCAGATGAGCCAGATAACACTTATACCTCAGTGCAGATGGCGGCTTTTAATTCCTTAACGGCTGGCTTACCCGGATTTAGAACCTTAGCCAACTCCGCCGGTGCCTTGTATTGGCCGCAAAGCCAAGGCGATTGGATCCGTCCGGGAATCGCACTCTATGGTGTGTCACCTGTCACGGGAGATTGCGGTGCGAATCACGGACTAGTACCTGCGATGGAACTGGTATCACAGTTGATTGCGGTGCGGGATCATAAAGCCAATCAGCCAGTGGGTTATGGTTGTTTCTGGACCGCGAAGCAAGATACCCGTTTGGGTGTTGTCGCAATTGGTTATGGTGATGGTTATCCCCGCAATGCACCGGAAGGTACACCTGTGTGGGTTAATGGTCGTCGCGTACCCATAGTTGGCCGCGTCTCTATGGACATGTTGACTGTCGACTTAGGCCAAGATGCGCAAGATAAGGTTGGCGACAGTGCTCTGTTGTGGGGTAAAGCATTACCCGTTGAAGAAGTCGCTGAACATATCGGTACTATCGCTTATGAATTAGTCACTAAGCTCACTCCAAGGGTTGCGGTTTGCTTAGCTTAGCTTTGTTAACTTCATCTCGTGGGTTTACTCTCATGGGCTTAATCTCGCGTGCTTGGTCTCATGAGACTAGCCTGGTGAAATGAACCTCGTTAGCTTGAGCGACTACAGCATTAAAATGCAGAATCATAAAACGGTGTGTTAAACACCGTTTTTTATTTGTGGCAACTCTAGGGTGAAGTCTCGCGGTGAATCATCAGCACTATGTTTGCATCTACTGATTGCAGTGAATAAAACCGTCATAGGTTAGTAATTTTTGCAGTGTAATGTGTGCTGAGCGAGTAGGGCTTAGATAAGCGCATTGCAGTTAAGTACTGATTTGATGTGCAGGCTGGGTGACTCGATATGTTTACGGGTAGAGCCGCGCGAATTGAACAGTTATCGAACACAAATGAGACAGTAAAAAGAACGGTAAAAACATGTCCAGGTGCTGGTAATCCAGCCGTTCTGATCTTTGTTATCTAGCTTTAAATAAGCAAATGAAACATAAGATCCAGAGCGACAGGAGCGTTAATGTCATTCGAGCAATGCTGGCCTGGTATATTCTAAGTTATTAATTTTCAAAACATATTTCGATATAAGCGGTCCCATGTGGGCTAGTAAAAGGCATGATAATCTTAGTGCCATTGGCTTTATGGGAAATAGTGTGGCCTTTTCCTGACACGACCATAGGGGTGGCCATTTCAAATTCATAGCCTTTCTGACCCAATAGATTTTTTGCACCACCAGTCACCATGTTGGTGATTTCACCCACTAGGTCAGTCACTTCCTCGTTAATTTTACCCGGGTTTTCGCCCAGCATATTCTGCATTATCTGCAAAACCAGCTTTTGTTCGAAGGTAATCGATAGTGATCCTTTTGTTTGGGGGCCAACGAGCCCAATGAGGCCAGACACATCCCCCTTCGCTAAGTTATCTGATTTGATTTGAGGTTTGCCCGGCGTCAAATCCATGCTCGCCATAGTCGAAATGACATTGAGCAGAGATTGGAGGAAAGGATTAATAAAATTAACGTTCATGCCTAAGTTTGTCCTCTTTTGAGCCTAAACCATGGAGTAATGGCATGGCTTAAGGCTATTAGAAAAGTTGCTTATTGACAGCAATCTTGATCACACTCTTCAGCTTAGATGACACAAATGGAAATGTGAGGTTAATTTCACTATTTTCTTGTTATTTAGCGTAAAGAGCTTTCCATGAAAATGCTTAAAACGATACTGCAACAGCACATTTTTACATGATATCCACTCAGGTTAGAAGATGAGTTTCAATCTAAAGGCTGATAGTGCTGGTTATTATACTGCAAATTGAGGATCACGGTCATTTCAGTAGACGTTTAAAGTTTTAATGTTAAATTTCTTTATTTACAAATAATTATGAAATTTTAACCATAAATTTAGTTCAAATGATGCCTGTAGCATTTAACGATGATAAAAGCTGAAACTGTGATTTACATTAAACTTGAATGTAAATGATAATAATTATTGATCACACAAATGATTTTACATATATTAGCGGGCGATTAACAGGTGGGGGACATCTGTTACAGGGTTTAGTCCGCAACAGGAATGCTTTTAATGAAATTTGCAAAACGCCGCAATGGTCGAGTCGCACTCGGTGCCCACGTTTTAGGTTCGTTAACTATAGGTATGGCTGTATCAGCTACCCCTGCAATAGCAGCGGAGCAGGCACAAGTCGCTGGTAAGAAAGTCGAACATATTGAGGTTAACGGCGAATATTTGGGTTACAACACGCGCAAAGTACAGTCTGGTAAATTTACTGATGATCTGCTCAATAGCGCTAAAACTGTCACTGTGATTAACCAAGATTTGATCAAAGACATGGGGGCACAAAGTTTTACCGATGCTCTGCGGGCAACCCCTGGTATTACGCTTGGTACGGGTGAAGGTGGTAATCCCTACGGTGACAGACCGTTTATTCGTGGTTATGACGCTCAATCTTCGACGTTTATTAATGGTATGCGAGATGTGGGTTCCCAGAGCCGTGAGACTTTTAACATCGAACAAATCGAGGTGCTAAAGGGGCCTAGTTCTGTTTATAACGGCCGTGGTGCGGTTGGCGGCAGCATCAATATTGTGACGAAAAAAGCCCAAGCAGAAGATTTTATTAATGCGGATGTGGCGATTGGTACTGATTCCTTAAAACGCGCGAGTCTTGACGTTAACCATGTCATTGCTGATGAAGCTGCGGTGCGGGTGAACTTAATGGCACACGATGCCAATACACCGGGTCGTGATGAAGTCTCTGGTAATCGCTGGGGCATTGCACCCTCAGTGACCTTTGGTTTGACGATACCCACTAAGGTGACGTTGGAATACTATCATTTTGAAAATCATGACATACCTGATTATGGGATCCCCTATGATCAAGCAACTGGTGAGCCTGCCGATGTCGATCCTAATAATTTTTATGGCTTATTGTCGCGGGATTTTCGCGATAATAATGACGACACAGCTTCAGTGCTGATAAGCCATGACTTCAACAATGACATACAATTTACCTCGACCTCAGTGTATAGCCGTAATACCAATTATTACATTGTGACCAACCCCGATGACACGACAGGCAATGTCGCCAATGGTTATGTCTGGCGTAATACTAAATCGCGCCACTCAGTGACTAAAACGCTCGCAACCCAATTACAGTTGGCGGGTGAGGCTAAACTAGCTGGATTCACCAACCGTTTTGCGATTGGTACTGAGTTTAGCAACGAGCGCACCAGCAACTTAAGTTATACGGTCGATACGGGGAATGGTCGTAATGCGGGTTGTAATGATGCACTGCTGGCTAATTACAATTGTACTTTGCTATCTAACCCTAATCCTCACGATCCTTGGGTCGGCAGCGTAACACTAGGGACTGATGCTACTGTAACCGAAACAGACACTCGCTCAGTTTATGCTTTCAATACCATAGAGTTGAATGAATCTTGGATGATTAACGGTGGCGTACGCTGGGATGATTACAGCACTGCTGCACAGAACTCGGCTTCGTCACTATCCAATGACGATGACTTTTTAAACTACCAATTATCAGCACTGTATAAACCTGCGGTCAACGGCAGTATCTATGCGGCGTGGGGCACATCTTCGAATCCGCCAGGGACATCTAATGGCGATGGTTCAGATCGTCTTGGTAGTAACAATGAGGATTTAAAGCCTGAAGATACTGAAAGTTACGAGCTAGGTACTAAGTGGGATTTCTTCAGTGGCCGCTTATCGCTTAATGGTTCAGTATTCCAAATTGAGAAAAACAACGCTCGCGTTGCAACTTCTGCTGATCGCAATTCACCGCAAGAAAACGTCGGTGAGCAGAAAGTGAAGGGCTTCGAAATTGGTTTTTCAGGTGATATCACTGAGCATTGGCATGGATTTGGTGGATACACCTATCTTGATGCTAGTCTAGAAAGTAATGGATTTAATGCCGCTTTCGATGGCAATCGTTTCCCTAATACGGCCAAAAATAGCATCAGTTTATTTACGACTTATGACATTACTGAGCAGTTAAATGTCGGAACTGGCGCCTACTATATGGGTCAGGTTTATGGTAATACCGCCAATACCTTATCGATTCCTTCATACTGGCGTTTTGATGTGGTTTCATCTTACAAGATGAATGACTTTCTGACCCTGCGCTTGAATGTGCAAAACCTAACGGACGAGCGTTATTACGATAAAGCCTATACCGCGCATTTTGCTAACATGGCGCCTGGGCGTTTGGTCATGTTAAGTGCTGATATGCATTTTTAATGTTAGGCATTAGCTAATGTTACGGCAGCCTTCGGGCTGCCTTTTATGTTTTATAAACGCTATAAGTCATATTGTATTTTTGCCCTATGGAACCCTGAGATGCTGATTGAAATTCCTAATGTTTTCTCAAAACAAGAAGTGAGTCACTTACGCGAACAGTTAGATGCGCGTTGCTGGATAGACGGTAATCAAACCTCTGGCGCAATGGCGACAACCCGTAAACGGAATCAACAGTTAGACAAAGACGATCCCGTGGCTATTCGCATCGGTGAGCTGATTATGGAACGCTTACTGGCCCATCCATTATTTGTTTCGGCGGCCTTGCCATTACAGTTTTATCCTCCCTTATTTAACCGTTATCAAGGCGGAGAAACTTTTGGTTATCATATTGATAATGCAATTCGCTCGACAAACGAGGGTATGGTGCGTACCGATCTTTCTGCGACCTTGTTTCTCAGTGAACCAGAAAGCTATCAGGGCGGCGAATTAGTAATCCAAGATACCTATGGTCAGCAAAGTATTAAGCTTGCTGCCGGCTCATTAGTCTTGTATCCCTCGACGAGTTTGCATCAGGTAACTCCTGTGACCTCGGGAGAGCGTACCGCTGCCTTTATGTGGTTGCAGAGTATGGTGCGTGATGAAGGTCAGCGCCGTTTGCTATTTCAACTTGATCAATCGATTCAATCTTTGACAGCACAAACTACGGCAGAACAAGAGTTGTTTAATTTGACGGGGATTTACCATAACTTACTCAGGCGTTGGAGCGAGCTATAGTTTTGGCTCAGAGACAGGCTTCAATTCCAGCTTAAACTCCCCAAAGTGGTCAGTTTAGGATATAATCCGCTAGCTCTGAGGGGCAATAAAACAGTAAACGTTAACTCGTTTACTGTTTTTCCATTTTTAAGCTTAAGGTTTATTGGTAATCTGCGGCTTAAATTAAGGTTCTTTACCCTTCTAAGCGATAACTTACTGGCAAATTTTAATTACTTGAGTCGATAGTAACGTGTTGAAAAATAATCTTAATGATGGCCTACTGCTCGACCGCACCTTTTCCGTTGCGCCCATGCTGGATAGGTAAGATTTTAATTTAACTATCTGATTTATATAAGGTGGTTAAAAGTGTGGTTCACTATAGGTTCACCGATTTTAAAAAGTTGTTTTGTGGTTCCCCGCTGGTGATATGATTGTGTGATAAACATTGAGGTGATCTATGGATAGAAAAACTTTAATAATACTCGCGCTGATATTAACGGTCGGTCCTACTTTTTCGGCTAATGCTGAAGTCTATAAATGTGCTGATGGAAAATATCAAGCCGATCCCTGTGATGAAAATAGTCAGCCAGTTGATTTAAGTGGCGTCGGTAGCTTTATTAAAAGCAGTGACAGCATTTCTCAATCAAGCGTTAGTTCAAACGCTACCTCTGATAAGAAAAAAGAAATCAGTACCTATATCGAGAAGCAACGTATTGCCCGAGAGATCACTCGGCTTGAGGCTGATCGTAAGCGGGTGATTGCTGAACGTGACCAGCGCTTACGCAATCTGCGCGAAAGTCGGCAGTATGCGAATAACAACTTAGCCGGTGCAACGTGGGAGCAAAGCTTGGCGCAGGAAATGACTGCCACAGCCCAAGAGGCCGATACGCAGGTGTCATCTATCGATCGGCAGATTGAGCAGCTTAAAGACGAGTTAAAATAGCGCGGGCTCGTTTTAATGTCGTATGTCCGCCTTATGACTTCAGTTGTCCTAAATCAAACTCTAATACATCTATATCTTGATATCAGAGGTTGGAACTCGCGCTTGTGTACTAAATAAAGGAGATGTTTTTTTGTTTGAATTCAGTGAAATAGCAATAGTTATCGGTGCAGCATCTGGGCTTGTAGCTTTAGTTATGCACTTTAGGAATTTATTTCTAGAAACCGGCGTCCTCAAGCTTCGAGCCTATGTAGGCTATGTCGATGGAACTCATAAACAACCTGATAATGCAGTGAGCGTTGTGCTTTTAAATAGAGGGAAAACAAAGGTTTATATACATAAATTCGGAATTCGTGAGCCGAAAAGAAAAATAAATATGAATGGTCTAAAAGTTACAGCCGAAGGCGGCGTCTACGATACAATGTTTAATGACTTTAATACATTAACTATCGAGCCAAATCAGAAGAAAGTTTTTCATTTTGATGGCTATAGTGAACAAGGTATTAAGGAGCTACTTCAACTAAGAAAGGTTAAAGCTTTTGTTGTCGATTCAAACGGTAAAAAGTATGAATCAATAATAACGCAATACGGCTTATAAGAAATTAGACAAGGACAAAAACAGTTGGCTTTTGATCATTCCTCGCCATTTTAAATAACTAATGTTTTAGCTTAAATAGGTTTTATCCCCACAAATCAAAAAGTCGTATCCGTACTGTGTCCGTACAAGTTGCGCTGTGGTTGTTTAAACTTTATACTCCAACCCATTACGGATTAACTCCGTACGATAGGAGGTTTTATGGCGACTGCAAGACTTGATATCCGTTTGGATGAAGAGATCAAAGCTAAGGCTGAGAAAGCATCGGCTTTGCTTGGTTTAAAAAGCTTAACTGAATACGTTGTTCGCTTAATGGACGAAGATTCAACTCAGGTGATTGCTGAGCACGAAAGCATTACGGTTAAAGCTGATGTATTCGACCAATTCATAATGGCTTGTGATGAGGCTAAGGCCCCGAACAAGGCATTACGTGAAGCGGCAGCATTTACTAAACGTGGTGAGTTTAAGTGAGTTATTCCAAGACTTTTAAAGAATTGGATAAATCACAACACGATAGAGCATCATTTGACTGTGGCGAAGCAGAGTTAAACGATTTTATCCAAACTCAAGCAGCGAAACACATGCAAGCAGGTATTAGCCGTACAATGGTTTTACCTGCTGCTACGCCATTACCCAATCAAAAATATCCAATTTGTTCATTTTATACTATCGCCCCAAGTTCAATTTGCCGTGATACCTTGCCGCAAGCCATGGGTAAAAAGTTACCACGCTATCCCGTTCCGGTCTTTCTGCTTGCTCAACTTGCTGTCCATAAAGAGTTTCATGGTAATGGGTTAGGTAAAGCTAGCTTAATCAAAGCACTAGAATATCTTTGGGAAATTAACGCTCACATGCGAGCTTATGCCATTGTGGTCGATTGCTTAACTGGCCAAGCTGAATCATTTTACGCTAAGTACGGTTTCGAGGTGCTTTGTGAAATCAACGGTCGTGTAAGAATGTTTATTCCAATGAAAACTGTCGGTCAGTTGTTCCCTTAGCTACTAGCTCCCCGCCTTACCTGCTTATGCCTCACATTAGATGTTGTTTACTAATGCAGTAATAATCGATTTGATCACATTTCACGAAATAAAACCAAAATACTTTTTCCCGTTTACAGGGCTAGTGTCAGTATATGCCATTTGTAATCAATGAGTTATTTGCACGTTGCTTGAGGTGGTAGGTTTGGATCTCGCACATCTGCGTTTTTCCACATGGTTTATTTGTTAAAGAACTGATAAGTTCCTTTTATTACAAGTAATTAACTATGCGCGTTTTTACTGGTCTTCTGAGGTGAACGCGCAGCGCACTCATAAAACGTTAGACATCAATCAGAGATCGAAGCATGGATTTAGCTCAAAAATTTGAAATCCACTATCATCTTTTAGACAAAAGCCATTCCATGAATGCTTTCGTCAAAAATAAGTGTGAAGCGGAGTTTCTAGCCGTCGCAAACGAAGTAGCGGAGATTTTAGGTGTCCATCTCGTTTGGGAATCGCAAGCCCTAGAAGAAGGTGGAATACGTGAAATTTGGGTAGCGATTGGGTCAAATAATTCACAGATAGCTCTAATAATTTCTGTATTAGCACTCATTTGGTCTACGGTGCCGCAAACCGATCAGGAATTAGTTGATCTTCAAAAGGAAGAGACTCGGCTGTCCATTGAAGAGAAGAAGCTTGAGATAGAAAAGCTGAAAAAAGAACTAGAAAAAGAAGCTCCATCTCAAGAGGCACTAAAAAGCGCATCAAAAATCGCTAATGATAGCTATAAGGTAGTTACGAGACGCTCTAATTTCTATAAGTCTATATCTGGGTGCGAAAAGGTATATCAGGTGGGGTTTTCAAGTCTCGATATTGAGAGCCGCCATTTGGGATATGAGCGTATCGTCGAAAGTAGTGATTTTAGAAAATTCATTGTTACTTCTAATGAGCTAAAACCACTAGAAATTAAATCGGCAAGAATAGAAATAGTTTCTCCCGTTCTTAAAGAGGGAAAAGCAAAATGGAAGGGAATCTACGAGGGCGAGCATATCAGTTTTTCGATGGATGACCGAGAATTCAAAAGTGCGGTTTTATCGCGTCAAATTTCTTTTAAAAATGGTTCCGAAATAGTTTGCGTTCTTCTGATTCATAAGAAAGTCGATGAACTAGGTGAGGTGGTTACGTCAGGTTATTCTGTAGATGTGGTTCTAGAGAATATTGAGTCAGGTTTATCCAAAGAAACGCCACAGGGTAAAAGATATCTTCACACACAAAAGTTACTTGAAGCGCAAATCGACTTGTTTGGAGATACAAATGTCTAACAAACGCAGGCGGTGTGACAAAATTTCTGCTGCGCTTCAATTTTTCCCATGCTGCGGGCGTTAGCCTGAAGGAGCCATATGAGAGTTCGCCTACCCATCCCCGCAAACTGGCAAGACTTCGAATCACTATGTCACCGGCTATGGAAGGAAGTGTGGTGTGATTCAAATGCGCAACGTCATGGCAGATCTGGCCAATCGCAATCCGGCGTAGATATCTATGGCCGTCCCGTCTATGGAACAAGTTACGCTGGTGTCCAATGTAAAGACAAAGACGGCCGGCTAGGCAGTACGCTCACCGAGAAGCAACTTCTCAAGGAGTGCGCCGATGCCAGAGCATTCACACCGCAGCTTCAAGCATTTACTTTGGCTACTACGGCGCCTTCAGACCAAGCCATCCAATCAGTAGCGAGAGACTTGAATGCTAAAAGCACGTTTCCCTTCGATGTGCATGTTTGGTCTTGGGATGAAATTGAGGCTGAGATCGCGTGCAGACCGACACTCGTCAACGCTTTTTATCCGTCAGCGCCAGTAGCCAGTGATGCACCGAGCGTCAAGATTTCCGTTTCCGCACCCAAGGACCAGTTCTTTGCATTCTTCTCTCGCCCACAGTTAGTTGAGCAATTAGGGCCGTCGCTGAAGGAAAGTTTGATCCAAGTCTCATATGAACTTTGCGACAACGCCTTTGTGCATGGCGGCGCTCGGCACATTGAACTATCGTTCGATGGCACAAGACTTCTAATTAGAGACGATGGGGCATCATTTAATCCTCTCGCTGGACTCGACAGTACAAAGGTTTCCCGGTATGGGAATCTTGGCTCTTATGTTCTCGATGCATTTCGTAAAAAGCATGGTGTGGACGTCGCTATATCGCATACGCGAGATAGTACCAATGGCAGAAATGATAATGTGCTGCAATTCGAGATTCAACAACGGGCCAAGTGTGTCGGGGTACCTGCGGTACTTGACATACAGGTCGATCTATCTACGATGTTTGGGCGTCAAGGAGCTAAAGGTCTTGCTGAGGAAATTGTGGTTCCTATAGGAACCAAAGAAGTGGTTATCACCGTTTCAGACATGTTTAACGTCAGCGGTACTATACATTTCATTCATTGCCTTCGGGAAAAGCTTCCACCATCTATCTTGCTGGTCATATCTCATCCGAGGACATGTCTGCTGGGAGAGTTATCACATTTGTTTGATAGTTCGCTGGTCAAGTTCCAGCCAAGATGAGCAGCAGGCTAACACATCATTCCACCGGACCTACGCGAAAAGCCGCGCAGGCCAGTGAATTCAAACTTTAGCCCTAAAGGTTACGACAATGATTTCATTACTGCGAATAGTTGCAAAATTGCCAATACCTACTGAGTGGCGATTGTCTTGGCAAAGAACATTACTAGAGAAGGCATATGCAAAAGATATTTCGGCTGCAAGAAAACTCAAGGAAACAGAGAAAGTTGAAAGTTTAGAGCATGACCAACGGTTTGAAATTGATCTGCACGATGAAGAGGAAGACGCTTACCTAACAAAACAACTTCTATCAAAAGCTCGTAAACTTCGCGTTCCTGTGCCTCACCGATATAATGAAGATAAAACCGAATCTGAACATTGGTACGAAGGTCACTATACGGGGCGCTGGTATTTAACTACTCGCGGTTTTTCAGCGCTAAGAGAAGAAATTCGCCGTGAAGTTAAAGCGCGTCATGAAAGTCGTGCACAATGGGTAGTTTGGCTTTCCGCTCTAACTGGTGTCATTGGTGCGGCCACTGGGCTTATTGCTTTGTTACTTCACAAAACATGATGAAATATAGGGCTAACTCATCATTCAAGGCGTTCGCTTCGCTCACTTGGGACTGGTTAAAACCCGCCCCAAGTGAGCGTCACTCCTCTTTGTCCTTAGGTGCAAAAAACAGCGCGACGGGGCCATCTTCGGTGTCGTGAATACTCAGCAGGAATGATCCGGTCTTGTCGCAAATGGGGTTCCAATCACTGATATCGGTGTCGCCCTCGTCAAAGTAGCGCTCGATGAGGTTTTCTGGCGCATCGAGTTCAAACCAAATCGCCACAAACTCGCCGCCTTGTCGTGCCGCCCATGCTTCACACTCTGCGCGGGTCACACCTTCATCCCACTCGGGCAAATCTGGATGGGTCCAATAACCTTCTTCACGTTCTACAGTTGCTGCTTGTATTGGGTTCATGCTGCTTCTCCTTTTATCCTGAGTTTTGATTCTGCGTTGAGTGCGAATACTTCGGCGTCGGCTTGGCCGAAGTCGCTGCACTCGATGGCGTTAAAAGACTTACAAATGCCCCAGCCGTGGTAATTATTGGGGGTGTACTTCACTTCGATTTGTTGCTGATCGCACATCAAGGTGGAGTAGGGCTTAGATAACGTGACCACGCCCGCTTTGGTACTGAACGTATTCATGCCGCCTCCTTGTTTTGGTTGTCGCTTGTTTGGCTGACTGGCGGATGGCAGGGCAGGCGCATAGGGTGATATCGGTACGAATACACTATGGTGCGGTTAATGCCCTTGGCGAGGTTGGTTAAGCCGTTGCCCAACGCTTGCCAGTACAGGCAATCTAATGCGCCCAGCGCCAGCGCGATTTTGATGCTGTCGCCCGTTTTGGCCTTGAGTAATAGGCTTAACTTATGGCTGCGGTAATGATTTAGCAGATGGCGAAACGCCGCTGATTGAGTCATTTAGGCCACCTGCTTCGGTTGCAAAGGGCTTGTTAGCAAAGGGTTTGATTGCAGCTTGGCCCAGTCGATGGCTTTAATGGCCTCGACCGTGGCGGCGATTTGCTCTAGCTTCTTTTGCCCGCGCATAAAGTTCGACAGTTCAATCCCGTGGCGAGCCGCCGCGCGTTCGGCGGGTAGGGCGCTGGTGTAATGCAGCGTTAACGCGGCAATCACCTCGGGCGAACTAATGCGGGTGAGCGACAGCAATAACGCAATGCGCTGCTTTGATTCAAAGCCCGGGAGTAAGTGGTTCATACGCTATTCCTTCCTTTTGAATTAGCAGGGCTAAGCTGCGGCTTCGCCGTTAAACACCACCAGATTGATGATGGGTTTCTTGGTTTTGGGGTTCACCTTGTCCGACAGCTTGTGATAGCGAATATGCACATCGCGGTGGGCTTCTTGGGTCATGGCTAACACTATGTATTGCTGGCACAGCGCGGGCGTCGATAACGAATGCGACAGGCGTTGTGGCTTCATGGTTTCAAACAAGTGCTGCGCCATATCATTCAACTTAGCTTGGTACTCATCGGGGCTCAGTTGACGGCGGTTAGGGTGCGCGCCTACAGAGGTGCTGCACTTTTTGGCCGCTTGATTTTTCGCTAAGGTCATGGACACGCCGTAAACAAAAAACATAGATACCTCCCCACTGAGCCGCTGATTACGCTAAGTTGATTTGATCTTGCTTGGCGGCGTCGCGTTGCTTGTCGAGGTATTCGGCAAGGTCGGTGACATTGACCATCCAAGGCGCTTTGTTGCTGTTACTGGTGCGAAAGGCGGCTAAGGGCAAGCGGCCGGCTTTGGCATAGTTGGCCGCGGTGCGCGGTTCGAGGCCAAAATACTCTTTGCTGATTTGATCCAGTGGCACTATCACTTTGTTGAACTGGGCCATAAGCAAAAACGCGGTGTTGATGCCGTTCATGTTGGTTGCTCCGCTTGGGTGAGTTGCAGCGGATGCACGTTAGTGGCCGCCTGTTCGTTACGCCACACCATCACCTTGCCGTACAAACCTTGCTGGGGCTCGGTAAAGCGCAGGCAGAAGTTGAGCCCGAGTTCGCCCGTGTGGCGAATGAACTGGCGGTAAAAGGCAGCGCTTGGGTGGTGATAGGCAAAATGCTTGACCAGTTCGGCACAGCGGGCTTGCACCCGTGGGCAATCCATCGGATCGGTGTGGCCCTTGGCCAGCGCCATTAAGCAGGCAAAACGTATTGCAACCAGTAGACGAAACTCATCGCGTTGCTTAGGTGTGGTGTGAACTTTCGCTAGAATCATTTCCCTGTCCTCGGTAGTTTTTTTAAGTTTTCTTAAATATAATTTAGGAAAACCTAAGTGCAAGGTCAAGTTAAAATTTAGGAAAACTTAAAATATTTTTGGATGTTTTTGTTTTGATGGTTTTTTGAACGAGTGATAATGCAGAGTAAGCGATTGAACTAATGAGGGTTTATGGTGATACTAGATAAGGCTATTTTTTATGAGTAAGACAAATTGCTCTTTTATGCCCTAAAAGTGTTTTGGCTCGTTAGAACAATCGAAAATTACCTCACCTGTTGCCCTACAAATTCTCATCTATTTGGCTAATGTTTGGCCCTACCGTAAAGCGACTTTCAATGTATGGGTATACAGTCGTATTTAAATTTAGATACTTTTGAGTGTTTTTTAACTCATTTTTTTGCGCGTTTTTTCCAGCCTAAAATTAATAAACCATTTAAAATCATGTTGATATACTTATCCAGAATTAGTTAATAGGTTTGGAAAACGCGCATGCGCGTTTTTCCGGATGGTGTATTTGATTAAAAGCTGATAAATTCTTTGTATACAGATAGTTAACTGTGCGCGTTTTCACTGGTCTAATGAGGTAAACGCGCATGCGCACTAATAAAATGTTATACGGTATGAATCATGGCCAGCATCGACATATTTCCACCACTAACACCAGAGCTAAATGTTCGCTGCATTAAAAAGTCGTTGAGCTTTTATACAGAGCTACTCGGCTTCTCGATTTGCTTCGAACGTCCCGAGGATGGCTTTGCAACCATCGATCTTGACGGTGCAGTTCTCATGCTTGAACAGATAGAAGAATTGGCACCACAAAATGATCCTTGGGTCACAGCAGATCTTGAATACCCCTTTGGTCGAGGCATAAATTTCCAGATAACCGTTAAAAATCTTGATGGTATACACAGTCGACTGACGGATAAAAACTATCCAATCCAGCTACCACTAGAGCAAAAATCATATCGGGTTGGTGGTAAGTTCGTCAGCGTTAGGCAATTTATGATCATTGACCCAGATGGCTACTTACTCAGGTTAAACAGCCTTGCCAACGTAAATACTGGTGCGGCCCAGGTATAACAATTGGTTCAAATCGTTCGCTGCGCTCACTGGGACGGGCTAAAGCCCGCCCCTTAACCAAACGTTAAATGACTAAGGAGATACCGTGAGCAAAGATGCTCAAGTTGAACAAGAAACAACTTTTGAAAGGTTGCCAGCAGTACCACACGCTGATGTTAATGCTTTGAAAGCGTTGTTCAAAATAGCTTTAGATAAAAGAGATTTTGAAATAACTCAGCTGGTACAAAGGAATAATTTCTTCATGATCTTTCAAGGAGTTTTATTTGCTGGTGTCATGCAGTCAAACCATACTAAGCCAGCTGTTACATTACTTGTTTGCTTAGCAGGTTTATTAATTTCTCTTTTCCAAACTGGAATGGCAAGTGGCGCAAAGTTTTGGCAAGAGTACTGGGAAGAAGCGCTAAAAAACATAGAAAAGGAATTATTAACACACATTCACCGTACAGATGAATCACGACGAGCAACTTGGAGCTTATTTCACGATAGAACAGCTATTTATAATGGCATGGTGAACAAGCGCCTTCATTCTCATAATAAAAGCTTTATGTCTATTACTTCATGGTTAGTAGCTAAAAGGTTTTCTGTAAGCCGAATTCCAATTTATGTTGGTCTTTCATTATCCGTAATTTGGGCTGTAATGGTTTTTATGGCAATTGATATCGACTTTACGGGTATAAGCATTGAAATAAAAGGGTTTAGCTAATCGTCATTTAACAAGTGCCTAAACCAAAGGACGCAAAACAGCAGGCTTGCGCTCCTTCGTCGCTAATTTTAGCCTGCTATTTCGCGCCGGTTAGGCAAGCGTTATGTTTTTAAAAATAGCAATTAACAAAAGGAGTATCATATGACAAGGCATAAATGTTTTATTTCTTATCATCACGAAGATCAGGATGAAGTGGATGAATTTATTCGCACATTTGATCATGAAAGAGATGTATTCATCTCAAGAGGGTTAGGACCAGAAATGAGTCTAGATATTATAAATAGCCAAAATACTGACTATGTTATGAGTCGGATTCGAGAATTATATTTGAAAGATTCGACCGTAACTATTGTTTTGCTGGGTAAATGTACTTGGGCTAGGCGATATGTTGATTGGGAGCTTCAGTCATCGCTGCGCTCTGGTGAAACGGTAACACCAAATGGTATTTTAGCAATTAAATTGCCAAGTTTTCCTAAGGATGCTGCCTTCCCCAATAGGCTCAACTTAAACCTGAAACAGAGTGACGATCAGCTAGACTGTTATGCTAGGTGGATTGAATATCCAACACGAAAAGATACATTGAAAAATGCGATTGATGCCGCTTTTAACCGAAGAAATACTCATAAAGCATGGATCGATAACCCTCGAGAAAAATTTTCCTATAATCGGACTTGCTCATAATGAGTGATAATGCAGACAAATTACTTAACTTCACGATTGATGAAAAGTTTAATGTTAATTTTTCGGTTGATGGTGATTTGATTTTGTATGCTGTGGCTTTAATGGCATTATATGCGTTTTATCAGATTTTCTTCTCAAGAAGGTTTAAATCATTTGAAATAGATGAAGCCGAAATTGGCATTGGTAACCAAAAAATCAAGTTACGACCCAACATTGTAGATATGCAAATTGCATACAAAGTTTGGGTTGAGTTAAGTACTAGGAAAATTGGCTTACCTATAGACTATGAAAATGATGTAATTGTAGAAGTTTATAACTCATGGTATGGCTTTTTTTCTGTCGTTAGAGAGTTAGTTAAGGACGTCCCAGTTTCCAACTTTCGTCGTAAAGATACAGAAAAAATAATTAGTCTTTCTATCGAGGTCTTGAATATGGGGATCAGGCCACATGTTACAAAATGGCAAGCGAGATATCGACGTTGGTATGAGAGAGTGTCTGTATTACCTGAAAATGAGTCCAAAACACCTCAAGAAATTCAAAGGGACTACCCATACTATGATGAGCTTATAAGTGACTTAAGGAGTGTTAATCAATGTTTGATACAATATAGAATCAAAATGCATCAAATCATTTCAAAAGCGTAAATTAATTGCCTTCTTTATATGGCGACAATTGAGTGTTGGCGTACAAACATAACAAGCAATTCCAGGTGTCGCATACTGCGCACCTGAATTGGGCGTTATTGCTAATAGAAGGCGTTATTGCTAATAGAATAGTTAAGCTGAATCTGGCTAATAAGCGTAATTGTTTAACAGGGTTATACTCAACAATATGTTGGGAAAGCTATTTTCGAGTTGCAAATGCTTTACAACAGAACTGAGTACCAAAACACTTTGCCGATGACTTTAATATTTTTAAGTTGTTCGTTATTGATGTGCTCGTCTGGCCACTCATCGGTGTTGTAGCTACGTAGGCGTAGACCACCACCGGGGAGTTTGTAGAGCATTTTGACCCGCATCATGCCATCGTGGTTAATGGCGTACATTTTACCATCGATGATTTCGGTGGCTGAGGTATCGACACCCACAGTTGAGCCGTGGGGTAATACCGGCTCCATGCTGTTGCCATTCACTTTGACACAGGCCGCATGGTCCGTGTTTACGCCTTGACGCTTAAGGCTACTTTTAGCAAAGCGGAGCTTAGGGCCTTTATACTCAACACCTTCCGTAATGCCTTCGCCAGCTGAGAGCTCGATATCCACGTAAAAGGGGATTTCGACTTCATCCTCACCTAGTGGACTATCGTTGTCCCATAGATCAAAACCGCCTGCCCATTCAGCATTCGATTCTGGTTTCTTCGTGTTTTTACTATTGCCAAACATCAACCAGTCGGGTGAGCACTGAAGTGCTTGAGCCAACTTGTAGAGGTTTTCACCTTTTGGAGATGTATCACCTGATTCCCATTGTGAAATGGTAACGCTTGAAACTCCGACTTTTTTACTAAGTTGGAGTTGAGTCAGGTTGATTATCTTTCTTCGCTCTTTAGAGCGTTCACCGAGTGTTTTCATATAAGTTATCTTAAATCAATTTGACTTAGGTTTTATTTATGTCGATACTTAGGAAAACTTAAGTTTAGGGTGGTAAAAAATGAAAACTCAGCTTGCCGTCGAATATTTCAAAGGGAAATCGAAACTAGCGAATGCATTAGGTATTAATCCAGCTTCCGTTTCTCAATGGGGTGAAGACGTTCCCGAACTCCGCGCTTATCAAATTGAGCGGCTAACTGATGGCGCACTCAAAGCTAACCCCGTCATTGTTTTAGATAATCCTGAGTCAGTGGGTGTGGCTTAGGTTCACTGTAGGTTGAAGGAGGACAATACACATGAAAACCCATTCACGTAAAAATGACAGCCGTTTGAATTTGTTGATGAAAACGATTCATCGGGTGTTGGAGTTACCCAAGATGACGCGCTTTGCGCTGGCGATAGATTTTGTTGCGGCAGTTGAGCGCCTTGGGCTAAGCGAGGTTTTAGCGGCGGAGGGCATTAGCTTTGCGAGCACGCAAGACGTGCACAACGATGCGCGGATTAATGCCCAAAAGCTGTTCCGCTGGCTTGGCCAGTACGAGGGCCAACATCCGCAGGTTGATCGCTTGTTTCATGTTGAGCAAGCAATGGTGGCGGCACTGCCCGAGCATTTGCGGGTGCAGTATCTCAACGATGTATTTGGTTGCACAGGGGTGACTGTCATTGCCGATCGCATGAGTGACGGCCATGTGTTGCATGTGGCCGATATGGCGGCATCGTTAACCAAAGAGAACGCCGAGGCACAAGTGGCGGTGATCCATTTGGGTCCGGCGCCGAAGCGCGAGCAGTTAGTGGCGGCGCACCGTGAGTTAAAAGAGTCGGCGGCGACCACGCAAGCGAGCATGGCGGCGTTAGAGCTGGCGTATCCGTATTTAGCGAGTCATGGCGGTAAGGCGGGTTGTTGATGACGGTACACGAACACGCATCGATTACTTATCGAGAATAAGAAAGCCCGCAAAAGTTTGGCGACAGGCGCGGGCTTAATACCTAAGAGAGGCGATTACATGTTACGAAAGCATGGGGGTTGCGTCAATTCGGCTTTGTGGGTTACTCCGTTTGGGGGTGGTTTATGAGTATGGAATTGATGGTAAAAGCGATGAAGGCCAAGGTGGGTAATCCACTGCGTAAGTTGGTGTTGATTAAGCTGGCCGACAACGCGAACGATAATGGTGAATGTTGGCCGAGCCATCAGCATATTGCTGACCAGTGCGAGATTGGTCATAGCACAGTGAGAAAGCATATTGCTGCACTGGTTGATATGGGTTTTGTGACGATTAAAAATCGTAAGGGACCTAAGGGAAATTTAACCAATATTTACACGATTTCAATCTGCTACGAGGTAGCACCCCCTGTGCTAGCAGATAGCACCGAAGGGGTGCCACCAGATAGCATAGGTATGCCACCAGATAGCACACCCCCTGTGCCACCAGATAGCACCGGAATCTATCACTCTTTTGAACCTATCAATGAATCTTTAAAAGATAGTTGTCCAGCAACGAGTGCTAAGTCGGTTTTCAATGCGTTTTTTAAAGCGTATCCCGCCCATCGCAAAGGCGGGGCGGATTCGGCTGCATGGAAAGCGTGGAAGGCCGAAAAGCTGACCGACGCCGATTGTGTGTTGGCGGTGAGCTGGTTGAAGGAGGCTGCGGCGCTGGATGCGAGTTGGGGCTTTAGCGCTAACGGCCAGTTTGTGCTGGGCATTACCAAGTTTATCCGCGAACGCCACTGGCTAACGCCGTTGCCAAGACCGATAGCAACTGCCGTTGGTCAAGTGGATTGGAGTTATGCGGTGTATGACCCAGAGGACCCCTTGATATGACGGCCAAGCAAAATACGAGCATGAAATCACTGCAGACCTTAATCCGCCAGCCGCTGGTTGGGCAGGGCGCGCGGGTGACACAATCCGAGCCGACGGCAATGGATATGGCGATTGTGGACAGCGTGTTTAGCAAGTTACGGGTGTTGTTCCCTGTGAGTGCGCCGCGGCCTGAGGATGAAGCGACCCACAAAGCCGAGTGGCTTAAAACCTTGGCGGCGCAGGGCATTGCGAGTCGCGAGCAAGTGCAAGCGGGGCTGAATCGCGCGAGACGCGAGCAGGGCGATAGGCAGTTTTGGCCGACACCGCGCCAGTTTGCGCTTTGGTGCCAACCCACGGCCTGTGATTTGGGGCTGCCCAAGTTGGAAGCCGCGTTCAAGGAGGCAACCCGCCATTACCATCACCCTGACAAGCATTCGTGGAGCCATGATGTGGTGCGCTTAGCGGTGCGTGAAACGGGCAGTTGGATGTTTGCGACTGGGCTCGAAAAGGATGTGTTGATGACCTTTGAGCGCAATTACAAAGTGTTATGTCGGCGCTTTAGCCGTGGCGAGTTGACCGATGTTGAGTTGCCTAAGGCGTTACCTGAAACGGTGACGCGGCCGACTGAGGCGGCAAAGGCGAAATCGATTATTGCCAATTTACGGGCAAACCTAGGGCTTAAGGGGGCAAACGATGGCTGCTAGCGGGGTTGAGATTGGTAAGTTGAACGATGCCGCGCTGCGCCGTTGGTTACGTGGCGGTTTGACGCGGGATTTTAGGGACCCGCAGTTTCCTGAGCTGCGTTTACGGGCGACGGCGGATAGGACGAAGGCGAGTGTGCATTTGGTGATTAATGAGGGAGATAAGACGGTTTGGAAGAAGCAAGGCGTGTGGCCGAGCATGTGCATTAAGACGTTTTTAGCGGATTTACCTGTGATGCTGGCTAAGCGCAGTGCGGGCGCGGATGTGTTGCGCGGTGAGTTTGCGACTGTGACTGATTTGCTGTTGTGGTATGGGGATTATTTGGATGGCAATACGACCTTAAGCCCGAGCTGGCGCGATAACTGTAGGTCGATTATGCGTAAGCAGTTGTTGCCTAAGTTGGGGGATGTGGCCTTGGCTGAGTTGTCGTTTTTGGTGGTGGATAGTGCGTTGGTGAAGCTGATGCTGAATGAGGGGTATGCGCCGCATTACATTCGTTTGAGTGTGAATGTGCTTAAGCGGGCGTTGAGTTTGGCGGCTGATTTTAGGTTGTTATTGCTTAATCCTCTGATGGGGTATCGAGTGACGATGAGTTTAACCTTATCACCTAAGCCTGATACGCGCTTGATGGAGTCGGACTTAGGGCCGTTGTTTGTGGCTTTGCGGGATGCATTTATGCCGGTGGCGATGTTGTTTATGTTGATGCTGATGTTTGGCACGCGCATTGGTGAAACCCGTTTGGCACGATGGGAGCATTTTGCGGGTGAGTATTGGTTTATCCCTGCGGCGAATGCGAAGAACCGCCAAGAGCACCGGCTACCGTTAACGCCTACGGCTAAGGCGTTGATCCAGCATTATTTGCAGTGGCAGCTTAAAAATGTGGGTAAGCGGGCGTTTTTGTTTGCGGGTGATGTTGGCGCTATTAGCCAGCGCACTGCGCATTATTGGAGTGAGACGATTCGATTTAAAGAGTTTACTTCGCATGATTTGCGCAAGCTTTGCCGCACGATTATCCAAGACATGGGCGTGGATACTATGGTGGGTGAGCGGTTGCTTAATCATGCCTTGCCTGTGCTTTTGCGTACCTATGTTCATTCGACTTTGGATAAGGGTATGTTGAGTGCGCTTGATGCGTATCACGCGCATTTAATTTCGCTCGGTTTTAGTGAGGTTGCGCCCGAGATAATCCCTAGATCGTCTGCGAATGTTGGGAGTGCTCAAACCCTTGGTGCGAGTGGGTGGCTGTGATGATCGTTGCATCAGCCTTACAAGAGTATGCAATGGCACTAAATAAGGTGGTTTTATGAGCAATCGGTCAGCAATCATTCTAAAAACTGGGCGTGGTATTAGGGGCTTTAGTCAGCATGAAGTGGCTGAGATTTACGGAGTTGATCGCCGTACTTATCAGCGATGGGAGAGCGGCAAAAGCAATGTTCCTTCTAACCATTTTCTTGCCATCTTGGATGATGTATTTCATTTATCGATTGAGCAGATCACGGAGGTAGCGAATGAGGCCATCTAATTTAAGAGTGACATTGGTTGCCGATGGGCGTGATGACTTGGTCAACATAAAAGCCCTTCGTGCTGGGCTCAATGCCTGGGGGCGTTATTGGGCGTTCCAAGAACTCGGTAAAGGTTTCACTAATCGCAGTGCTTGCGATAAGTTAGGCGAGGTGCAGGTTTATGGTGGTGCGTTGGTTAGGGAGCTGAGCGTTCCTAAGCATGTGGTCCAGTTCGATAGGATGATTGAGCGGTTATCGCCAAATTGTATTCGGGCGATTCGCACCTGCTACGTGTGCAAAGGCCAGTGGGCATTGATGGGGTTCGACAGTAAGAAGTCGTATGTGTATTGGTTGAGAAGGGCAGAGATTCAATTAGCAAAGTGAGGTGGGTGATGGAGCAATTCTTTTTGTTTGGTGATTTAGAAACGGGTGGACTGAACGGCCGCTTAGACAATGGGATGCTGGGTATGGAGTATTACCCTATCTTTGAGCTGGCCTTTATCGTGACTGATAGTGAGTTAAATCAAGTGGGTGAAGCGCTGCACGTTGTTGTGCATCAAGACGATGAACACATTGCAAGGTCACATGAGTGGGCGATAGATGTGCATACCAAGAGTGGGTTGTTAGCTGCTGTTCGTGCCTCATCAGTATCGTTAGCACAGGCTGAGCAGATGGTTATCGAACACCTGAAAGCACTGGGAATACCTAAGCATGACCGCAAAGCTAAGACTGGCGTGGTGTTTGCGGGTAACTCAATCATGTTTGATCGTTCGTTTATCATGTGCCAAATGCCTGAGCTTCATGAGTACATGCATTACAGGCAGCTAGATATATCAGCACTAGGGCTCGCAGCTAGAGCTTGGGCGCCTGAGGTTGAGCGTAATGCGATTAAGGCTAAGCAGTATCAGCATGAAGCCTTAGCCGATATTCGGGAGTCGATAGCAGAACTCAAGTACTATCGCGACGAGTTGTTTGGTTGTGAAATATCATCTTTGTCAATAGGTTAGGCGCGGCCTGTTCAAATGAGAATGGCTATCATCAGAGCTAGATGCGACCTATTATCATCACGGGTCCTTCCGGCTCGATTCACTGCGGGGGCGGTGACGCGCAATGCTTCACTACATATGAGAATTTTGGGGAGGTTGGTTGTTGTTTTATGAGCCCCCTAAAACACCCTTCCAACACTCGCTAAGAAATCCCTATTAACCAATTGATATTTTTCTGAAAATTGTTTGTAATGCATGTGCGGTTATTAGCAGATCGACAGGGATCTTATGACCAACTTTTGATCTTCTTGGTGTAGTTGAAAATCAATTAAGGTATGCAGGTATGCAGAATTTATTGTCAGGTGACGTTTCGTGGCTAAATGCCTCAGCAGTAATATTGCTGATGCTTCCAATTGTTAAGTTATTATCATCACTATATTTTGAAAAGCACAAAATTAATCTTAAGAAGCTTGAGATTGCTCAGTCAGTTTTAAGCGGTAATCTCAATAAGCCCAGTATTAAGCAACGGTATCTTATCGAGCAAATTTTCACATCAATTTATAAGTATCGTTTTTCATACGATGAAATCAATGTGCTACTTAAATATATAAATCCTAGTCAAGCTTTTGATTTATATGTAAAAGCTGGTCATTTCCTTGAGTTATCCAATAAGATGAACTCATTTAGATTGAACAAGCATTACTGGCATATATCAACTCGTTACTTTTCAGTATACCCACATAACTGGTATCTGATGCTTAGATATTTTGTGTGTGGTTTCATTGGTGTAATAGTGTGGATTATGGGATTTAACCTATTGTCTAAAAACGATTTTGTTAATGGGCTTTTTAACAATTGGGGCTATATGCCAGTTTGTTATTGGGTATTTTTGGCTTTTGTCGGAGGAATTGTTTTTTTTGCTTTTGCGTTTAAATCTATAGCTTTAGTTGGCGGCATAAATAAGGCTTTCACTTTTATTGATATGAGTGATAAATCACTTAAGTGATAAGTAAAACGATAAATCCTCTGTGATTAAGTTTTCACGTATCACATATTTACAAATTCCGAAACGGCACTTTTGTCGCTTTATGCGGCACATTTGCCGCTTTCAAGGCCCTTAAAATCGAGTACATTTGTATACGCTTGCTAAGGTTACATTTATTCAGTCGCACGTTATTTGTCTGCCAAGGGCTCCTTTTAGGGGCCCTTTTTATTTGTCGCCATTTCTTATTCGCAAACATCCAAATAGCTGTTCGTTAGCTAACCCCAGCTGAAAAAAAGCGGCCGCTGCAATGGTGGTCGTGGTGGGTATGTGTTGCCGTGGTGTTCGACATTGCCGCTACGGACGTTGAAAGACACTAAAAACATCAGCTGTTAGAGGCGGCTACCTCACCGTTGACCTAACCGTTGGCCGCGCTAAGGCTAACCTCATTTTAAAGGAGACTGACCTATGTCATTAAAGCAAAAGCTCATGGCACTGGGGCTTTCTTCTGCTGTCGCACTGGCGGGGGCTAATTTGATTGCCCCCGCTGAAGCGCCGAACGGCGAGCCCATTCTGCACACCTATCTTGATCCGGTGGATATTATCACCGCTTGCTTAGGGCACACTGGCCCCGAGCTTGAGATCAACCAGTTTTTTAGCGAGCAGCAATGCATTGAAATGTTCGCCAAGGATTTAGGTAAAGCCGATCGGCAGCTGCGGCGGCTAACGTATCCGGTGCAACTTACTGAAGGTGAACACGCTGCTTACCTCAGTCTGATTTACAACTTTGGTGCGGGTAACTTTCAAACCTCCACCTTGCGCAAGCTGTTACTGCGCGGAGAAAGGGTGGCCGCTTGTCACCAGCTCACCGATGCATGCGGTAAACACGGCTGTAATGGGTTTGTCTATGCGCGTGATATCAAGTTGCCTGGCTTAGTCGAACGCCGCAAAAAAGAACGTAAAATCTGCTTAAAGGATTTATATGTGGAACAAAATCATTAATGCCACTGGCTCGCTGCACCTGTATTTAATCGCAGCGCTCATCATAGTGATAACGCTACTTGGCTTAAGCCTCACCGCCGTTAAAGCTGATCTCGCGTTAAAAAACTCGCAGATTGAAACGGCCGCCGTTAACCAGCGAATGCTGCAAGATGATCTCACGGTTGTCACCGATGAACTGCAAGCGCAGGCCATCGAACGTGACAGGCTCGCTAAGGATTACGCCTTTGCCTTAGCGCTCAGTGAACAAACCGCTAAAGCTAAGGCTGAGATTGATCGCCAACTTGCCGATCAGCGCGAAGCCATTAAAAAACTAAGGACCTCAGCCAATGAACAAACCCGAAGTTGGGCTAATACTGCTGTGCCTGATGATGTTAAGCGGCTGCTCAAGCACGCCGCCTATTGCGCGCACCGTAGTCACCAAGCAGACCCAATATGTGTTACCGCCGCAATCATTAATGAGCCAGTGCCTGCCAGCCGAATGTAGTTCAGACGCTAATGCCGATCTGCCCGATTGCATCATTCAACTCTTAGCCGTGATCACCAAATGCGATACCGATTTGCATAACATCGAAACATGGCGAATGGAAAAACAGCATGAACAATCCATACATTAATGATGTTGCCACCCAAAAAGGGTTTACGTTGAGTGCCTATATATCGTCACTAATGAGCACATTGGGAGGTGCCTTTACTATGGATAAAGTGGCGATGTTAATTGGCGTATTACTCGCCTTCCTCACTTTTTTGGGCAACTTTGCTTATCAAGAGTTTCGCCGTCAACGTGAGCGTCGCAAAGAGCAACGAGAGCGCTTACAAGAAGAAAAAGACGAAAAGCGCAAACAAGAACTTCACGCCGCCGACATGCAACTGAAAGCCGCCCTGCTAAAACAAGTGGAGCATCCTAATGGCCCGCATTCAACCATCACCACCCGAGCCTGTTCTACTGAGTAAAACCGACCTATGCAAAAGCCTTGAGATCAGCACCCAAGCATTTGATAAGTGGGACGTGCCAGTGCACAGCAAGCGCGGCCGCGTGTGTTTATACAAAATGGCCGATGTGGTGGGTAACAGACTTGCCAACGAGCGCAAAAAAACCATCACTAAACCCGATGAAGATGATCCCGATAAGCCAGATATGGACTACGAACGCTGGCGCTTAATCCGAGCCCAAGCAGTTGGGCAGGAGATTAAAAACGAAAAAGACCTCAAAGAAGTGGTCGAAGTTAATTTTGCTACCTTTGTGCTAAATCGCATTGCTGCGCAAATTGCCCCAGTGCTCGATCAAATACATATACGGGTAAAACGCAAATTCCCCGACATTCCAGAACGCACAATCGACGCTATCAAAGCGGAGGTGATTAAAAGCCAAAACACCGCCGCCGATCTCGCGGAGGGCATTGAGGGTTTATTAGATGAGTATATCGGCCGCGCAGATTAAAAATCTGAAAGCTGCCGTTGCTGCTGGGCTGCGTTCGTTCTATCGCCCACCCATGCTCACCTGTTCTGAATATGCCGACGAGCACTTTTACATGTCGTCGGAGTCCTCTTACACCGAGGGCAAGTGGGAAAGTTTACCGTTTCAAATTGGCATTCTTAATGCCATGGGTAACGACCAAATCAGCACGCTTAACTTAATGAAGTCAGCGCGGGTCGGTTACACCAAAATGCTGATGGCTAACGCTGCTTACAAGATTGAACACAAAAAGCGCAACGTGTTGATCTATCAGCCTCGTGATGGTCAAGCCAAAACCTTCATGAAAAAGCACGTTGAAACGGCGATTCGTGATATCCCTGTGTGGCGCGCGCTTGCACCTTGGATGGGTCGCAAACATAAAGACAGCACGCTAGAAGATAAAATATTCACCAATGGCAAAACGCTGATGGTGCGCGGTGGTACCGCTGCAGCTAACTATCGCGAAATCTCCACCGATGATGTGATCTACGATGAGCTAGCGGGTTTTGATGAATCCATCGAGCACGAAGGTAACGCCACATCGCTCGGTGATACTCGTATCGAACTGTCGATGTTTCCTAAGTCGATTCGCGGTTCAACGCCTAAAGTGCTCGGTACCTGCCAGATTGAAAAAGCCTGCAGCGAATCACCGCACTATTTTAGGTTCAGCTTACCTTGCCCACACTGCGACGAACTGCAGGATTTAAAGTGGGGCGGCCCCGAAGAAGCCTTTGGGATTAAGTGGCATAAAAATGCCAAGGGCGAGCACGATCCAGGCACAGCCTATTATCTGTGTGAGCACTGTGGTTGCTGTATCGAAAACAATCAGCTCGATGATATGGAGCTGCACCCAAGCGCGATTTGGATATGCGAAAACACCGGCATCCGCACTAAAGACTTTTTAGACTTTTATGATGCCGACGGAAACGACATCACCACGCCGCCCAATATCTCGATTCATATCTGGTCGGCCTATAACTCGCTCAACAGCTGGGCGAAACTGGTTACTGAGTTCTTTAAAGCCAAAGGCGATAAAGAAAAGCTGCAGACTTTCGTCAACACTAAGTTAGGCCAGCCATGGGATAACGACAACGGCGAACGCTTAGAGTGGGAAGAATTAGCGAAGCGCCGCGAAATGTACCCGAGTGGCAAAGTACCTAACTGGGTGGTGTATTTAACGGCAGGTATCGACACCCAAGATAACCGTTACGAAGGCCGTGTTTGGGGCTGGGGTGCGGGTAAAGAGGCGGCGCTAATTGACCGCTTTATTCTCCATGGTGATCCCGCTGATCAAGTGCTTAAAGACAAAGTGGCTGAGCGTATTGCGCAAAGCTATGCCCGTGCCGATGGCGTTGTACTCAATATTGGCGTAGTGGGTTGGGACTCTGGCGGCCACTACACCGATGACGTTTACGCCATGAGTAAAAAGCTTGGGCTAATGCGGGTTATACCCATTAGAGGTGCCAACGTTTACGGTAAGCCGATCGCCAACTTCCCCCGTAAGCGAACCGCCAAAGGTGTTTACTTAACGGAGGTCGGTACCGACAACGCCAAAGAGCTGTTGATGTCGATGTTGCGAATTGCCCCTGATGTTGATGTGCGCAAGCCAGGTGCGATTCACTTTCCGCTAAACGAAGCGGTATGTGATGACGTTGAGCTGCAACAGCTCACCAGTGAACGCAAGGTGCCGGTGCGCCAAAACGGGCGGATCATCTATAAATGGGACAACCAAAAGCGCCGCAACGAAGCGCTAGATTGTTTCGTTTACGCCTTAGCCGCGCTGTATATCGCGATAGATAAATTCGGCATCAATCTCGACAAGCTTTCACAAGTTACCCCGATCGCCATATCAAGCGACCAACCCAAAGAACCAAAACCTAAAGCCGTAAAACAGGCCAATGCAAATGCTGCTTACCTAAACGGTGGCGGTGGTGGCAGTTCTGGCGGTTGGCTGTAGTTAATGCCAATAAAGCCAAGGATAACAGCATGACCCAAACCCAATGCCAACAGATGATCGATGCGTACTTTCAGGCCGAGCTTGATGTGTTGGCAGGCAAGCAAACCACGATCAACGGCAAAACCATGACCACCGAGGACCTAGGCGAAATCCGCAAAGGTCGGCTTGAGTGGGAGCGCCGTTTAAACGCCTTTAGCCGTCCACAGGGTGGCGTCAAGTTAGCCAGCTTTAACTAATCAAGCCGCATTAATAGGGCACTTCTAAAAATATAAGTCGGAGCAACACATGAGCATTATCAATGATGCGCTGGCGATATTTGCCCCGCGTTTAGCATTACAGCGTGAAGCGGCCGCAATGAGCTACCGCAACCTGAAAGGGTATGAAGCCGCCAGCCCAAGCCGCACGCATCGCGCTAAAAAGGAAAGTCGCGGGGCAAACCAAGCGGTATTTGCGGCAGGTAAAAGCCTGCGTGAGCAAGCCCGCTGGCTAGATGAAAATCATGATCTCAGTATCGGCATTCTCGACCGGATGGAAGAACGGGTGATCGGTGCCCAGGGGATTGTGGTTGAACCCCAGCCGCGCAGTATTAGCGGTGAAATCCTTGATGACTTAGCCAACGATATTCAACGCCGTTTCGGTGCATGGTCGCTTAAATGTGATGTGACGGGCCGCTATAGTCGCCCTGAGCTTGAGCGCTTAGTGCTACGTAGCGCCCTGCGTGATGGTGATGTGTTCGGCCAGCATGTGATGGGTAAAGTGCCTAAGTTCGGCCACCCAAACGAGCAAGGCACTCAATACAGTATTGAAGCCTTAGAAGCCGACTTTATCCCCTATGAGTTAAACGAACCAGCAAAGCGGGTACGGCAAGGGCTCGAAGTGAACGGCTGGGGCCAAGTAGTTAACTATCACGTATTGTTCGATCACCCTGCGGATCAAGTCGGCTTTCGCTACAAAACCAAAGTGATACCCGCATCGAGCATGATGCACTTAGGCTTATTTAAACGCTTGCACCAGCTGCGTGGCGCTTCGTTATTCCACGGCATTTTAACCCGCCTTGGCGATATCAAAGACTATGAGGAATCTGAGCGAGTAGCCGCTCGGATTGCGGCCGCGCTGGCGTTTTACATCAAGCGCGGCGATGCCGCCATGTTTGTTCCTGACTCAAGTGGTGAATCGTCAAGCCGCGAAATCCCCATTGCACCTGGCATGACCTTCGATGATCTCAAGCCCGGTGAAGATGTGGGCATGATTGAATCAAACCGCCCTAATGTGCACTTAGTTGATTTTCGTAACGGCCAATTAAAAGCCGCCGCAGCCGGTACCCGTGGCAGCTATTCCAGCATTGCCCGTGACTACAACGGCAGTTATTCAAGCCAGCGCCAAGAGCTAGTTGAGCAAGACGAATCGAACCGCATTATGCAGCAGTGGTTTTGTGCTGGCTGGTCGCGGCCTGTGTTCCGCAACTTCTTAAAAATGGAAATGCACAACAAGCAGGACCCATTAGTGCTACCGCCTGATCTCGACATGCGCACCTTATTTGATGCCGTGTACTACGGGCCCACCATGCCATGGATTGACCCACGCAAAGAGGCCGAAGGCTGGGAAATGATGATCGCTGCCAACGTCGCAACCGAGGCCGATTGGACTCGCGCCCGTGGCCGTAATCCTGCAGAAGTAAAACGCCAGCGTAAGCGTGAGGTGGATTACAACCGCGAAAACAACATGGTCACGGCCAATGACCCCGACCCCTCGCTAGGAGATCCTAACAGTGAAAAAGACCCCAATAGCATCAGCAATGCTAAGCGCAATGCTGCCAAGCGGAGCGCTGAGCGTGCCCGTCGCAACGCTGAACCAGAGTAATAAACCCGCCAATAGCTGGTATAGCCTCAAAGCCCAAAACGGTAATGCCGAGTTAATGATCTATGACGAGATTGGCGGCTGGGGCATTAGTGCGCAACAGTTCGCCCGTGATCTACAGGCCCTAGGCAAAGTGGGCACCATTACCGCCCGTATTCATTCGCCAGGCGGCGATGTATTCGAAGGTATGGCGATTTACAACATGATCAAAGGCCACCCAGCGCACAAAGTTTGCTACATCGATGGCCTTGCAGCTTCGATGGCCAGTGTGATTGCCATGGCTTTTGATGAAGTCATCATGCCTGAAAACGCCATGATGATGGTGCATAAGCCTTGGGGCGGAACTCTCGGTGATGCCGAAGATATGCGCAAATACGCCGACTTGCTCGATAAGGTTGAAGGCAATTTAGTGGGCGCCTACCAACACAAAACAGGCTTGTCAGAAGATGAACTCCACGCTCTGTTAGCCGCTGAAACTTGGCTAACTGGGCGCGAAGCAGTGGAAAAAGGTTTTGCCAACACCCTCACCGATCCGCTGCAAATGGCGGCATCACTTAATTCAAAACGTCTTAAGGATTTTACTAATATGCCTGAAGCTCTCAAAAACCTGTTTGCACCGCAGGGTAACAGTGCTCCCAACCCACTCGTGCCAGCACCAGCAGCACCTAATGCTCAGTTGCCTGCGCCTGCAGCAACACAACCTGATACCACTGCTATTCAAGCGGCTGCGATTGCGTTTAATACTGAGCGTATGAACGGTATCAATGCAGCATTTGCTTTCTTTCCTGAGTTAGCCGAGTTACGTAATCAGTGTATTGCCGATGCCAACATCAATGCTGATAAAGCCAAAGACATGATCTTGGCAAAGCTGGGTGAGAACACCACACCGTGCGCTACGTTACCTCGCACGACTATTTATGCGGGCAACGGCAATATCGTTGGTGACTCGATTCGTGCTCAGTTAATGGCACGTTCCGGCCATGCAAAAGCCGAAGCTAGCAACAACTATTCGAGCTACACCATGCTTGAGTTGGCACGCGCCTCATTGTTAGATCGTGGTATCGGCTGCGCTGGATTCAACAAAATGGATATGGTCGGCTTAGCCTTTACCCACAGCTCAAGCGACTTTGGCAATATCCTGTTAGATGTAGCTAATAAATCAGTGTTAATGGGCTGGGAAACCGCCGAAGAAACCTTCGAGCGTTGGACCAAAAAAGGTCAACTAGGCAACTTTAATATCGCCAAACGTATCGGCCTTGGTGACTTTAATAGCCTGCGCCAAGTGCGTGAAGGCGCGGAATACAAGTACGTCACCGTTGGCGACCATGCGCAACAAATCGCGCTGGCTACCTATGGCGAGTTGTTCAGCATTACCCGTCAGGCCATTATCAACGACGATATGAGTATGTTGACTGATATCCCAATGAAAATGGGCTTTGCCGCCAAAGGCACCATTGGCGATTTGGTATATGCGGTATTAACCAAAAACCCCGCAATGGCTGATGGCAAAACGCTGTTCCATAATGAACACGGCAACTTAGGTTCCGGTGCGCCAAGTGTGGCGGCCCTCGATGCTAATCGCATGTTAATGCGTAAGCAAAAATCGGGTAATCGCCACCTGAATATTCGCCCTGAGTTTGTACTGTGCCCTGTAGCGCTTGAAACCACGTTTAACCAGATCATTAAGTCCAGTTCTGTTAAAGGTGCCGATGTGAATTCAGGTATTGCTAACCCAATCCAAAACTTTGCCGAAGTGATTGCTGAGCCTCGTTTAGATGATAACAGCGCGGTGCAGTGGTTCCTTTCTGCGGGCCAAGGCCGTGACACCATTGAGGTGGCTTACCTTGATGGCATCGACACGCCTTACATTGAACAGCAACAAGGCTTCACTATCGACGGCGTAGCCACCAAAGTGCGTATCGATGCGGGTGTGGCGCCGCTCGATTACCGTGGCTTGGTGAAATCAACAGGCGTGTAAACAGCGTTAAATCGACATAAATGGGCTATCAAACGATAGCCCTTTTTTATTCAGTTTTGTTTTTAAGCAGGAATACTCTCATGAAAAATTATGTGCAAGATGGCAAGACCATCAGCTTTACGCCCACCGCCGCAGTTGCCAGTGGTGAAGCGGTATTACTAGCCACATTGTTAGTTGTGGCGATTGGCGCTATTGCCGCAAACACACTTGGCGAAGGTGTCACAGAAGGCGTGTTTGAGCTGCCTAAAAAATCCACTGATGTGGTCGCTTTAGGTGTTGATCTGTATTGGGACGACACCGAAAAAGAACTGACCACCACCGCCACCGACAATACCAAAGTCGGTAAGGCGTGGTTGGCAGCTGGCAATGGCGCCGAAACCGTCTGGGTGAAGATCAATGCCTAACGTTGGCAACCACTTTGCCGATCGCGTGCGGGGTAAAATGGTGCGGCTGTTTCAGCGTTTGGCTGACCCGTGCCTTTTTACCCCAAGCGATGGCTCCGCGCCATTTACTCGCCTGGTGAGTTTGGATGATAACGGTGCAGAAATTGCGGCCTCTTCTAATGAATATATTCCCGAGCTAATCAGTCGTGCTGAGTTTTTACAATCCGAAGGGGCGGTAAATTCTGGTGATGAGTTTGCGATAGGTGAGGGCACTAGCGTCCAGCAAGGACGACTCACCCAAAGGGTAAGCATGGATTCAGTCAGCGTGACCTTTATCTATATTCCGCTAGAGGCCTAGCTAATGGCACGCATAAAGATTGAAGGCATGGAGGCGGTAACAAAGGAACTTAACCGCATTCGAACCGCTCAAGCGCCAGCGATTAATCGGGCGATTGAGGACTCGGTAAAGTTTGGTGAAAAAGCGGCTGTCGATGCGATCTTCAACAAGTATGGTTTCAATTCAAAAAGCTATGTAGAAAACTTGATTAGCTACAGTGTAGACCCACGAAATTTAAAGGGTTTCGTTACAGCCCGTTACCGCTCGAGTTCCTTAACCCGCTTTGCTTCAGGCAAAAAACGGATAGGTAAAAATGGGAGGTCAAGAGCTGATGGTCACATCATCCGTTCGTTGCGCAATGAACCACACTGGTTTAAAGGCACTTTTACCTTTATAGGTAGAAATGGCAATTTTGTAATGTACGAGCGTCATCGAGGCGAAAAGTGGCGCACCTTTAAACAAGCAAAAGATAAAGGGATTAAGGCTAAATATGGCCCTTCTGTCTTACAAGCTTTCAGAGGCGTGGAAGAAGATATTGAGCCACCAATTATTAAGCATCTACGCGAACGCTACGGCCACCACGCTAGCCGTTAACTAAGAGACAAACTCATGATCCAAGCAATCTTAGACCGCCTCGGGCTGGTTGACGGCGCCACTGTACGTGAAGGTTTTTATGTGCAGTCCATTGCCAAAGAAAGCAAGTTCATCTTTTTGCAGCCTTATACCGATGCCTTTGACGCTAAAAATGGCATTGATAAATATAAGGATGATCTGGTGCTGCAAGTGGTTGCTGGCGTAAAACTCGCTAAAAATCCGCAACCAACCAGTGAGCTAATCAACCTCGTGCGCGCTATCCGAAGTGCATTCTATAAAGATGAACGCTTCCCTGAAAAACCTAGCTGGTTGCCCTCGGTGATCAGCTTTAAAGAGACAGAGCCCTGCAAGTACATCATGCCCGAAGCCCATGAAGAACACGGCCTAGCGGTGTTCACCTTATCCCTTGTTAATACCGTTAAATTTGGAGACTCACTATGAGTGAAATAGTAACCGAAAGTTACATCGGCTCAGCGATCGTCTATATCGATGGCCGTGACTGTGGCAACGTGAGCGGCGTAAAGCTCGCTATCGAACAAGAAACCAAATCCTTGCCCAACTACCGTGGTGGCGGAGGTTATGCCGATGAAGTCACGTTGATTAAATCCGTAAAATTAAGTGCGACCTTTTACGATTTTAACAACGAGAACTTAGCGCTAGCTATGCGCGGTAAGATTGATGTATTAACTGCAACACCCGTCGCAGATGAAGAAATTATCGCTGTGCTCGATGGCTTAGCGCAAACCGCAAAAATGATTGATACCAGTATCGCCCCTGTTGTTAAAAATGAAGCGGGTGATGTGACTTATGTACTTGATGAAGATTATGTTGTCAGTGCCGCAGGTATCCGCGCGTTATCGACTGGCGCCATTACAGCAGGCCAAACATTAACCATTGGCTACACCAGCCAAGCGGGTAATGCGTTGCAGGCGTTAACGGAATCAGGCAAAACGGTCAGTGTGGTTGTTGACGGTATTAACGACTCAACCGGTAAACCGTGGATGCTTAAGTTCTATAAGTGGAAGCCCACACCCACATCAGGCTTAGACTTGATCGGTACCGATTACGGTAGCTTCGATATTGAAGGTGCTGTACTCGCTGACAGCTCAATCGTTGCCACGGGTAAGTCTAAGTTCTTCGTCCGTAGCGCAGCATAACCTGTCTCAAACAAAAGGCTCACAGCATTTATTCAATACTGTGAGCCTTTTTGCTAGGTTAAAAATCAAAGCAATAACAACGCTTTGCTTTTTAACTTAACCGTGCTTGCTCGCGGCCAATACGCGCGATACAGGCGATTTGTTGGTTAGCGGCTTCGCTAATTTCGATTAACTGCTCAAGGGATAAAAAGCGTGGTTCGCGGATATAGTTGACCAGCTTATCGCGCCGAGTGACGAACTGATCATCATCGATGGGCTGCGAGCTGACAATCTTACCGCCTTCCCATGTAAATAACATGCGTTGACGTTCAAACGGGCTTTGGGTGCGGGAGAGGCGGGCTTGGGCTTCGTTAAAGGCATTAATGAAGTTGATCTTCAGTTCGGCAGCTTTGGCACCCGTAAACCCCATGACTAAAAACATAAAACCATCTTTGGTCAGGTGGTAACACTTTAAATCGCGCTGACTGGTTCCAACCTGTTGATTTTGCACGTTAGCTCGAAAATGAGCTGACGTAAAATCACTGGGAGCCTCAACAAGGATTTCTTCAATTTTACGCAAAACATTTTTATGCATTTTGCCAAAATAATCGGCAACGATCAGTGAGCTAGTAATGGTTTGCAGGCCGTTAATAAATACCAGTTGTGCGGGGGGGTTTTTAGACTGTTGTAGGTTCATGGGTGTCACTCCTAGATATCGTGAGTAATCATCACCAAATGGTACGAATCATTGGGTGATGAGCTGAGCAAGGTTCGTACTACCGCATCTAGGAAGCGGCCAGCCAAATGGCTGCCTCACCCAGCTCACCATAGAAGTGGTGCGCCGAGTCACGCAATAAAAAACCAGCACGAAAGGCTGGCGACAATTGCGCCTAGATACTGCGGGGTACGAATCCCGGCACTGGATTTTGCCAATGCCGAAATAGTATCGCCCCGCTTAGGCGCGTTTGTCAATTTTACTTATCAGTTAACTGATTTAGAGCGGTGGGTTGAGCAAGGTTGACCTTACCGCCACAGGAAACGGCCACCATTATGTGCCTTATCCAACCCACCTAGTCCCTGAGTTTACAAACTAATTGGTTGTGGTCGAGACATTTCGATCACAGCCGTTTTCGTGCGCGTGTGTTTTATTTTTACGATATGAGGATAATAAATGAGCTTTAAAGACCAAGTGATTAATTTAATCATTCAAGGCAAAGATCTGTTTTCCTCAGAGGCGAAAAAGTCTGAGCAAGCATTGCAGGAGTTGGGGCGCGAAAGCGAAAAGCTCAACGAGCAGCTTGATGAGCTCAAGCAGCAGCAAGAAGCGATAAAAGCCATTGATTCATTAAGTGCAGCCATTAAAAAAGGCGAGCGTAATTATGTTGATAATGCTCAAGCGCTGGATAAATTAAAGCAAGAGCAAAAGCAAGCCACCGCTGAGGCAAAAAAGCTCGAGCAGGCGCAAAAAGAGGCGGCAACCTCAACCAGTAAACTGGAAACTCAGTATAGCCAAACCGTTGCGGAGCTAAGTCAATACGATGCACAGCTTGCTACCGCTCGCGCCGAAGTTGAGCGTTTAACGGCAACGCAAGATAAAGGCGCTCAGGCCAGCAAAGAACAAGCACAGGCGTTATCTAAAGCGAAGAATGATCTACAGCAGCTTGAAACCGCACAAATCAACACTGCCAATAGTGCTAGTAAGCTAGCCACTGAACTCGATCAAGAGCGTATTGGACTGGATAAGCTCGGTGATGAAGTAGAAAAAGCGAGTCGTAGTAAGGCCGAATATGCGCTCAAGGTTAAAAGCGCGCGCACTGAGTTAAATCAACTCGGCTCTAGCCTTGGTCGAAATAAGGCGGAGTTAGACAAACAACAAACTGTGCTCAATAAAGCCGGCGTTGATATGAACAAGCTGGCTGATGCCAGCAAAGACTTAAAGACCCAGCAAGCCGCCGCTGAAATCGCGCTTAAGGGCGTAAACGATAAGCTTGCTCGCCACAATAAATTGCTTGATGAAAGCAAAAAATCATCAAGTGATTTTGGCGGTAGCATCAAAGCCGCTACGGGTTCGATCATTGCTATGGCTGGCGCGTATGTTGGTGTCGATAGGCTTTGGGAAAGTTTAAAATCTATCCTCACTGCAGGCGATAAAGCCAAAGCCTTTAGCGCCCAAATGACGGCCATGATGGGCAGCATTGCTGCAGGTGAGCAAGCAACGGCGTGGATCAAGGATTTTGCTAACCGCACAGGTACCCAGCTCGATAGCGCTAAGCAAGCCTTCGCCTCGTTAAAAACCTTCGGCATCGACCCCATGAATGGGGCGTTGCAATCGATGGTCGATTACAACGCTAAGCTAGGCGGTAGCCAAGAAAAACTAGAAGGCATCATCCTCGCCACAGGCCAAGCGTGGGCCAAGCAAAAGCTGCAAGGTGAAGAAATCCTGCAGCTGGTAGAACGCGGCGTTCCCGTGTGGGATTTGCTGGAAAAGGTCACAGGTAAAAACACGGTCCAACTGGGTAAGCTGAGTGAAGCGGGCAAGCTTGGCCGTGATGTGATGCAGCAACTGTTTGACGAAATGGGCAAGCAAGCCAATGGTCAAGCGGCATTAAGTCTCGATCGGTTAAGTGGTCAGTTAAATCTTCTCTCGAATAAGTGGGAGTCGTTTAAGCAGATCATTGCTGATTCTGGCGCCTATCAAGTGGCGATTGATTTACTTAAAGACCTTAACACTACGTTTGATCAGTTAAATCAAAGCGGCAAGATTAAGGCCGCAGCACAAGATATTAGCGACTTTTTCAAAGCCATTTTAAAAGATGGCGGCGCAAGCCTTAAAGGCATGCTGGAAAACATCACTGCCTTTGCTACTGGGCTTAATGTTGTCGCGGGTTCTATAAGATTAGTGTTTAATGTTTTCACCTCTGTGGTGGCTACATTTGGCGCCGCAATAAGTGGTGTGTTTGCCCTTATTCTGCAAGGTTGGGCTACGGTCATTAGTGTGTTTGGTGGTGATGAGTTAGCGCAAACTCTTCAAACCCAAGCGAACGCGCTTAAGGCTGTCTCTAAGGCTTATCTTGATCAAGTAGAGCAAGATGCCCGTGATGCGACTGCTGCACTTAAACAAATGGGTGTTGATATCCGTTTAGACTCGGATGGCACCACTCAGACCCAAGTTGATAATGCTGAAAAAGTAAAAGCGGCAGTTAAAAGCCAGCTTGAGCAACAGATAGAAGCGAGTCAACAAGCGGTGGCAGCGGCCGAAAAAGCCAATGAATCTGCAACTAAAGAAGTTGATGCATGGAAGGCGCGCGAACAGGCAGCTAAAGAGCATTACACCGCATTAAAAAACTCAGGTACAGCAACCCTTGCTGAACTTGAGGCGGCTCAGATCCAACTTGAAAACGCCACATTGCGCCTCGGTGATGTGCAGTTATCGCAGCTTGATAAACAAAATCAACTTGCGGCCTCAAATGCTGCTCTCTCAACGGCGACGGTTAATCTTCGCAACGAACAAAACCAGCTGGCGCAAGATCAACTCACTAAAGTGCGTGATGCATTTATTGCGGGTGAAGCATCGGTTGAGGACTATAAAACAGCCCAAGACAATGCCAAGAAAACGGCCGCTGAGTTAGCAAAGGCACAAACTCAGTTAACCACTGAAATTAAAAAAACCTCCACAGCCGCCAATGATTTTGAATTGGCAATGGCAAAGGCTGGCATCACCACTATTAAGGTTTTACGTGACCAAGCGGCCGAGGCTAAAAAGACGTATGAAGAAGTTAAACAAGGCGCTAAGGATGGCACTGCGTCAACCAATGAGCTAAACCAAGCGTTTTTAAAGTATGCCGAAGCTGCGCTTAAGGCCGAACAAGCGTCGTTAAAAGTAGGTCAAGCAAGTGATGGGCAGGTTGAGGCTAGCCTAAGGCAACAAGCTGCGACTATGGGGCTTGCGGGCGATATCGATAAACTGATTGCGCAATATTCTCGATTAAAAGATGCCCAATCTGGCTTAGGTGATAACACTCAACAAACGGCTGATAATGTAAAAAAAGGTTCTACAGAAATCGGCACGACCATATCTAATACTATGGATACCGTTGTTAAGTCAGCTGAGCAAGCAGGAGTGGGCTTGCAGTCTATTGCTCAATACTTTGCCGATATTGGTACCGCCATATATGACAACGTAAAAGCTTTAAGTGATGGTGCTGCGCGTTACTTCAACACCATTGTTTATGGTGTGCAGAACGTGAAAAAGGAATTTGGTGATCTTGGGCAAGTCGAAAACGAAATAGAACGTTTAACGGGTGTTATTTATGAGCTTGATAACACGTTAGCTAAAACGGTTGATTTTGTCGGGCTTCGCACCTGGGCACTTGAAACCGAGAAAGCCGGCAAGATTGCCGAGCGCGCCTATTATCGCCAAAAGCTTGAACTGCTTAATCTAGTGGATGCACTCGATAATACCGATAAAGCGAATCTCAGCATTATCAACAGCGCAACACGAGCAACTAAAGCGCTTGATCTAGTGAATGATCAAGATATGTCTTTGCTCACTTCCGCACTGGACAGCGCCAAACAGCGCATGGACTCTCTGCGCGATAGTGCCGAGTCCACGCTTAAGTCGCTGCAGGATGAGCTTGATGGCTACCTTGGCCGCCAAGATGAAATTGAAAAACGCCGCTATCAGGAACAAGTCGCCGATCTTAAGGAGCAACTCGCCGCTGCTGAACGCACAGGCGATAAGCAGCTTATTGCCGATTTACATGAAGCAGAGCGAACGCTAAAGCAAGTTTATGAGTTCCGCACTGCTGAAATTAAAACCCAGCAAGCAACCGATAAGCAAAGCGCTGCCGAGGCGAAGAAGCAAGCCGAAGCCAGTGCTGCAACGGCTAAGGCTGCGGCTCAAACTCAAGCAACCGCTACCGTTAACACGCAAGTCAACACTCAAACTAGCACGCAATCTGTGGCTAACACTTCAGATATGCAAGTGCTGCAACTGCAGGTTGGCAATAGCACCTTTAATGCCCAAATGAAGCGCAGCCTCGTCACCGAACTGATGAACGAGATCAAACGTCTGCAATCTGTTGGCGGTTAGCCAATCCTGTTATTCGCCCCATTTAATCAAAGGTCCCTATGACAACCATCGATAGCATCGATATCGCGGTGGATTTGCTGTGGCTAAACCGCGACAACACGCCCCGCGTGGCGGCCAACATGAAGCGCGCCTTAAACGGCGCGCCATTGGTGCAGCAAACCATTATTCCAGCGGGTATTGCCATGGAGTTAGGCACCAAATCGGGATGGATGCTGCGCACTGATGTTGAACAACTAAAAGCCCATGCCGCCATTACGTTAACCGCCTTCACGTTGGCCTATGAAGGCACCAGTTACAACGTAGTTTGGGATAACACTGCAGGCTCGCCCATTACGGGCGAGGATTTATTTGACGAAGTTGGCGGGTTTGAAAAGCTCACTAACGTGGTTCTTAAGTTTCTGACCTTATAGGCCATTTATGACTATTTCCCGTTTAGATTTAAAAGTATTTAAGCCCGAGTTACTGGGTTCAAGTAATGAGGCTGGCGGCCAACGGACTAAGAACGCTGTGCAGTCAGGCTTGCTTAACGAGCTATTTTCAGCGATATCAGATATCGACCATGCCCAATCCAGTATCGACATTGTAAAAGCGTTCCCTGCGCTCGATACGCCAGACACCAGCACTTTGATTGATGCACATGTGTTTATCAGTGAGCCACCGATAGACCCATTAGTTAACGTATTCATGATCGAGTCTGCCGCGCTGGATGATGAATCTCGCATGACGGATATGAAAGAGATCATTGAGTCGTCAGTCACTGCAGGGGAATTGATCCGTGAAGGTGGTCCCGGATTCCTTGTAAACCAAAACTCGTTTTCCTCAGATTACCTGCAGTCGTCTTATCGCTTTAATGATCGCGACTATTGGAAAACCACTTATCTGCAGGTTGGACAAGTGATCTGCATCACCGTGGAATATCCTGGTATTGAAAACGTGGCATGGCCACGAAAAACCCATTTTTGTAAAGTCACGCGCACCAGCATAGTGAACGGTGCTGTGGGTACCGTAGTTTTTGAACCACCGATCCCCTTTGCGACACCAGAACCTGGTTTGCAAATCAATGGCCAGAGTAAATGCACTCGCTTGCGATTATCTAACACTGCATCCCCATTAAAATTCCACGGGGTAACTAAGCTGACTGCCGCCGCCAGCGGGGTAAATTTAGCTGTGGGCGCGACTCAATTATCGTTACTGCCTGCGATCACCACCTTAGCGCCAAAGCCCGGCAATACTATTACGGGCGGCAGTGATAACGGCGATGCCACTGTTAGCCAAGTGATCCGCAAAGTGATTAGCCAGCCAAGTGCAGAAGGGACGTATAGCTATACCTTCACCACAGCGGATTTACTGATAGATACTGATGTCGTCACTGCAGTTTCTACCGAGCCTTATGGGGTTTTCAGTGGGAGTAGTGCTTTAGTTCAGTCGATTACTGTCGGAACGGGGAACGTGACCGTTACGCTGCGGCCTGATGTGCGCTTTGCCTATAATCCCACTGTCTCGCTCTATTATGTTTCTGCGTATAAATACAGCATTTACTCAAGCACTAATGCATTCCCAGCGAATAAGCAGCTAACGGTCGGCAGTATCAAAGGCCGCGCTGTGTTTGCTGATAGTAACTATGTGCCTCAGGACGTTTTTGAAAATGTGAATAGTGGTATCGGTAAGTTGTATGACACCACTGAGTTGCTGGCGACCATTGATTATTTTACGGGTGTCGTTACCAAGCAAACGGTCAGCCGTGGTGATTTTGAATTGAGCTATTCAGGTTTAGTTGAATCAACCACTGCAGCGGCTGCCGGCGATACTACGGCTAAATTTGCCCTGAGTGTGGCTAATCCATTGTTAGAGAGCTTTTACGTGCAGGTTGAGCGAATATCCGACCACGCCATTATCAGCGCCTCATCTGACAACCAAGGCGTGATAACGGGCAGTGGCATTAGCGGCACAATCGTAGATGGTTTGGTTGAACTGTTATTTACCAATCCGGTGGATTTAACCACGCTGCGCTATGACATTACTGACCAATTGCGCCAGCTACCACCCGCCGAGATTTACGGGCTAAACCCACTGCGTATCCCCAATGATGGCATTGTCGATATGTTCAGACGCTGGGGCACTGTCGCGTTGTCTCATACCCAAGTGCAGCAAGTCACAGGCTCTGTCGGCACAGTGTTTACGATTCGTGAAAATGCCCAGTTTGTGGATATTACCGATGCCAATGGCGCAAGCCTATGGACCACTAATAACGACCATTTCACCGTAAACAAGGTGGCAGGCACGGTCACGATTAACAGTGATTTTACCGGCTTTGCCACGCCGTTTGTGCTGAGCGATACCATTATGGAACTCGGTCTAGTGTCATCGTTTACAGGCAATAGCCTTGTGCTTGCCAAGCCCTTAGCCCGTGAATATCCGGCAGGTACCACATTAGCCAGTGTGCAAATCCTTGGCGACCTGCAGGCGCGTGTTGGCAGAGTGCGCGATATGACCGCTTGGGCTAACAATTGGGATCTTGATGGCGACCCAGCAACGGGCAACGTGAATGCGGTTGACTATCCGTTTGAGGTTAAAAATACCACTGCAGTGAATGAAGATTGGGTATTGATTATGACCTCAGCCACCGCCTTTCGCTGTGTTGGCCGCCGTCTTGGCCAAATTGCCGCAGGCGATACGCTGAATGATTTTGCACCGATTAACCCACTGACAAATGCCCCGTATTTCATTATTCGCTCAGGCGCATTTGGCGGCGGTTGGCAACAAGGTGAAGCGATTCGTTTTCGCACGTTCGCGGCCTCAAACCCAATAATGTTGCTGCGCAATGTGCAGGTTGGCCACAGTCAAATCACCACAGATAAAGCCGTGTTGTCATTTTTCGGCAACGAGTCATAGGAGCAATTGCAATGGGCTTACCAGTTACTGTTTATCGTTATACCGATGCGGGTGCCCCGCAGTTGGTTAATGCTAATACGTCAGAGTGGATTAACATTCTAAAAAAAGTGTTGGTTGAGGGTTATGGTACTAAGGCACCACTTGGGTGGACATTAGAATTTGAAAATGCAGCCGCTTTTAAAGTTGCGTTTCGCAACACCACAACTGACGGTGGTAGTGGCGGTTATTTTCAATTTAGTGGTCCCAACTCGAATAATGCTACTTGCCTCATGTGGGCCAGTGCAGGTATGAGTGATCTCGATGCATTCATCAAAGAAGTGCCATACCGAGCTTTGATGAATCAATCGACTCATAGAGGTTGGGAGATCATCGGTACATCAAGAGGGTTTTATTTAATTTTACATCAAACCAATAAGATGAAAATGTCAGACGGGAACAGCATTAGCAGCTATTCATATTTTCAAATGTATTTCATTGGTGACGCTGAGTCGTTTTATGCAAATGATCAAAGTACCTTCACCTTAATCAGCGGTACTGGTGGTGGCAATGCATCAAATAATTTTGGCGTAAACAATAACGTTAAATTTGCACGATTTTATGATGTCGATGGTGGAAACGGTGGAGTAAAAGAATACACCGCTAACGATCCATTTACAGGCAATAACAATACAGCAAGTTATAACCAAAATGCAGAAACCTTAGGTATTCAGCACATATTATCACCACTACTACTGACCATTACTTATAACTCAACAGATCGTAACGGGGATGTTGCGGCAAGTAGCATGATCAGCCCAATGGTAAGAGCCAAAATACCCGGCATGTATTCCTCATGCTTTATGGGGTACAGGGATGAAGATTGGCCGATTGATCTGCCGATGAATGGTGTCATGCATACGCTGTTAAGATCGAACTTTGCCCCGCATCTTTGGATTAATACGGAGCAATGGTATGACTAAAATTATCAATGTTTCTGCAGCAAAAGATAGGGTATTCGCTCAGGCAGTGGTTGAAGTTGATGCCGATGATAACGCTGAGCGAGTGTTGATAATCAATCGTTTTAGTGGTGAAACATATCAAAATTTCAAACTGCAAAATAATAAAGTGATGAAATTTATTGTTCCAATCCAACATAGTAATACTCACTCCTTACTGGTTGGGATATTGGATGATGATAACGTTTATAACGCTGAAATAGTTGATGGAGTTAAAGCAAATTTAATTAATGGCAACATTGTGAATGTACGCTAATGACAGCCATCATTTTAAGATTTACTAAGCCTTGGTCTAATAAAACTTCACCGATAAAAATCCGGTTTGGTGATGACCCTATTCCTGAGTTACCAGACCCGCCTATTCGTGTTGGCAGCATAGGTATGCTTTGCGGTTTGGTAATGGATACAGGTCCAAGTATTGAGCAGCAACTGCTAATCAGTTACAAGGCTAAGCAGCATTCCAATCTGATCAATATGATTTGGAACGTTTATTTAATAAAGCAGACTATAACAGCAGTATGGAATGCTGACCCGATATTATGCAGCCAAACACTCGTCACCAAATGGATATCACCTGCTTTATTCAATATCAACATTGGTATGAATTGGTTGGTACCTCAGTCCCATGGCCATCACGCTGAGAGTCATTGGATAGTGCCAGAGCTGCAGCAGACAATGCTTGAAATGCAGTGGTCACAAGCAGCCGCCAAGAGCCAGCAAATTACCGTTAAACTGCATGTCGGCGAGCAACTAGCGACTGAGATAGCGCTTAGCTATACCGACATTCAAAGCCAAGGTGATAACAAGGTTGTGGCATGGGCTCCCCATGCGGCGAGATGGGTATGTTCCAGTAAATACGTACCGCCAGTGGGTAAGGTCACGCTGCGCTTTAGCGAACCTTGGATCAACTCAACTAGCCCAACACGGCTTAGATTTACGGCCTCACCGAACGTGTGCTACTGGGACGATGGCGGCGGCCTTATTGATGCCAATCCACCATTACCCAATATCGATTTTAAAATCCCGATTGAACCACAAATCCGCAGGTACTACTTAATGCAGCCAACGATCACATGCGTGCGAGTATCAGACAGTTTACCGATTGTGATCACCAGTGTGAGCATTAACCAAAGCCGTGGACAGTGGGCGAGGTCGGTTACCCTTGAGTTCTCAAGCCGTATCGATGCGCAGCGCGCCCACAATGAGCTGTTGTTGATCACCATCAACGGTTATGAGTTTTATGCCATTGCCGAGCAGCCAAGCGCCAGTAAAGCCTTTGGGATTGAAACCCACAGTAGCACTGGCCGTTCGCGTACCGCAGAGCTGTCATCGCCTTATCGTTTGCCTATCAGCTACACCAACACTGTCTTGCGCAGCCTTGGCGGTATTATCGGTGATCTGTTGCAAAACACAGGCTGGACTGCAGAGCTAAGCGGGATATCAGATTTTAGCGTCCCTGCAGGCGCGTTCAGCGTGGGTAACAAGTCACCGATCGACGCGATTAATGAAGCAGCAAGCCAATTGGGCTGCATGATCTTAGCGGATGATGCCACCCGTAAATTGACGATCATTCCGCGCTGGCCAACCGTGCCGTGGGAAATGGCAACAGCGGTACCGGACCTAACAGTGCATGATGCCGTGATCACCAATTACAGCGAATCAGTCTCCCGCAATCCTTTGTGTGATGTAGTGTGGCTGCGTGGTGAACAACAGGGGATTAGCGCCAAGGTGAAACGCACCGGCAGCGCTGGCAATATTCCTGCTGCTGATATTAGCGCCCAGTTGATCGTAGATAACCAAGCTGCGCGTATCGCTGGTACCAATGCATTGGCAGATACAGGCGACAAGCTCAACGTCACGCTATCCTTGCCCGTTATGGTTAATTTGCCACCCGCAACGCCTGGCATGTTGATTGGTATTCGTGAAGGTACCGAAGTCTTTAAAGGAACGTGTGACAGTTGGAGCATCCGCGCCAGCGTCAGTGATCGCGGTGATATCGATATCGAACAATCCATTACAGTGATCCGCTCAATCGCGTAACCCTGCTAACAGCCAGCGAGGCACCATGCTTAAACAACTTCAAACAGCGTTAGTACTGCCACGGATGATCATGACTGTAGCTGCAGTAAACGCCGATGGAACGGTCACCGCCAGCAGTGCCAGCGGCCACACTATCCGCGCCATTGGCTCGGGAACGGTTGGTGATCACATCTACGTACAAGACGGCAGGGTGCTAGGAACAGCACCCGACTTGCCATTTGTGCAGATAGAGGTTTAGCGGGTTATAATCTGTTAGATCTTTTTCTATACATCTCTCTTGCAACAGAGTTATGAAAACGTGCAGAATTAAATTCTGACAATTTATATTGCAGTTCATTAGGTATTTGTTCATCTTCATTTATAAATGAAATTATACGCTCCCAATGACTTGCCATTTTTTTCATGTACTCATGATTAGAAAATTCAATTGGTTCAAATGGTAAGCCTATATTTGAAAATTTCTTTACTTCCATTTGGAGTGCAATTAACTCTTTTACTCCGTTACAGGTTGTAAATATTTTTGCTTCAAACCCTAAGTCAGTTAGGTTTTCAATTGCAAATCTCTCTAAGTTATATAAACATTTTTTCTCAGGTAGCTTATATCTTATTTTTAAGTTTGAATTGCTAAACATAGCCATGCTTTCAAATATTTTCTTTAAGTCTTCGAAAAAACAATCAAGTCTAAAAATATTTATACCACTGTTCTCATATTTTATGTTAAATATGTCGCCACTTATTGGTGGGGCAGGGTATTTTAAGTTGAATATTTCTAGAGATTTAATTAATAAACCGAATAGTACATGAGTATCGATTTCATAAGAGTGTGCGTAGAAATATAATTCTTCAATTTCATTCTTTGCGGTCTCTAATAGGTGTGAACCATTTTCATTAAATGATGAAATAAGGTAAATGTTTTCATGATTATTATGTGGAAAAAGCTTTTTATAGAGTCCAAGTTTGTTGTTAACTTTGAATTTACTATATGATTCGAAATTATTTATGTATGTAATGAATTGATTTTGATGCTCTATAAATCTCTGCTGTTTAATCATTTCATCTTCTGTTTCCCATTTTTCTTGTTGTAGTTTTTCGAATTTATTTTGACGTTCATTTTGTGCTTCTATCTGCTTTTGTTGAATTTTGAATTGCTTAATGGCAAGCACCATTACTCCTACAGTACCAACTGCACCCATAAATGAAGATGCACCTGATAAAAGTGAACCAAATGCTGACCAATCATCTGGAAGGTTTGAGAATCGATCCCAAAAATCAGTGAAACTACCAAATTTTACTGCATAGGCAATAAGAATACCTGAAAAGATAATAAAACTAATATAAGCTGCTAACTTTAGTCTATTTAATAATTTGTTAAATTCTAATGCTGAATTGTCTGTAACTTTCATAAAACATCCTTATCATGCAACCGCTTCGGGAATAGCTCTGTATACACTTGCCACAGAGTATTGATATTTCTATGGCCTGTCACCTGCGCCACCTCATCAATGCTATAGCCCTTCTCAAATAGCCGGCTGGCACCTTCACGCCTTAGGTCGTGATAGCGTAAATCTTCAATTCCCAATTCGTTGCGCACCCGCTGAAACCCTGCAGTAACGCTGCGCTCGTTGTAGGGGAAAACCCGCGCATCATTCCTCGGCTGCTTTTGCAGTATCTCCCATGCCCCACCCAACATAGGCACCAACATGTGGTTGCCTGCTTTTTTACGTGGGTCTTTGCGGTCGCGAACGATTACGGCCTTTTGTGCCTCATCTACATCGTCCCATGTTATCCGGCATACTTCACCAATACGCATGCAACTCAGTATCGAGAAATCGAGCAAATCAATATAAGGAATATGCGCAGCTCGTTGATCTGCTCTTGCAGCTAATCCAACTTTTAACCTCTCAATCTCATCCGTAGTCGGTCTGCGCGAACGCTTCCCCGATTTAGCGATCAAGTCTTGGCTATAAAGTGCATCGTAAGCTTCGATAACCGAAATTTGTGAAACCTCATGCCCAAAGTTTGATTTAGCGATTCGTAGCAGCCATCGGATTACACTAACATCAACTGCAATGGTAGATGGCCCTGTGCCTGTACTGCGCCGTAATTTACAGTGATCGATGATGTGGTGCGGCTTAATATCTGTCAGATTCAATTTAGCAATATCGCAATCCGATAAAAGCCTCAAACAAAAACGCTTCGAACGACCAATGCTGCTGTCGATGTTTTCATCTGTCAGGGCTTTGCTGATGATGCTGCCCAATGTAATAGGAGCCGTATCCTCAGTAGCAAACCCGTTTGACTCAATATCAATCACCCGATCTTTACCCCATGCCTCGGCAGCGGCATATTTGGTAAAGGTACGTTGCTCCGTGTATAATATTTTGCCGTTTTTCTTTACACGAACTAGGCAGCGATGCCGCACAGTACCGTCGGCTTTTTCACGTTTTTGAATGCTATAAGATGCCATGTTTTTTGGTTCCCCGAACCCCTCAGTCCAATCCATTGTGGATCACTATAGGTTCCCCGAGCAATGCAAAACATGCAAAAACGTACAAAAATTAGCAAAAATATTAACTTTTCGGATTGTAATGAATTTAGATAAAACCCAGCAACACCAAGGTTTAGCGCCTAAAACCCTCGATAGAACCTTTTCCATTGCGCCCATGCTGGATTGGACTGATCGCCATTACCGTTATTTTGCGCGTTTGATGTCGGCTAATGCATTGTTGTATACGGAAATGGTGACGACTGGGGCGATATTGCATGGTCGTGGTGACTACTTGGCATATAACCAAGAAGAACATCCTTTGGCGTTGCAGTTAGGTGGCTCTAATCCTGTCGATTTAGCGCGTTGCGCTAAACTCGCGGCTGAGCGTGGCTACGATGAAGTGAACCTCAATGTGGGTTGTCCTTCCGATCGAGTGCAGAATGGTCGCTTTGGCGCGTGTTTGATGGCTGAACCTGAATTAGTGGCTGAGTGCGTTGATGCCATGAAGCAAGTGGTTGATATTCCTGTGACTGTTAAGACACGTATCGGGATTGATGAACAAGACAGTTATGCGTTTTTAACCCAGTTTATCGATGTGGTCAGTGCAAAAGGGTGTACGGATTTTACTATTCATGCCCGTAAGGCTTGGCTTCAAGGCTTGAGTCCGAAAGAGAATCGCGAGATCCCGCCGCTCGATTATGAGCGTGTATATCAACTCAAGCGTGATTATCCCGCGCTCAATATTGGTATTAATGGCGGGATCACCACACTTGAGCAAGCGCAACTCCATTTAGCGCAGCTCGATGGCGTGATGATGGGGCGTGAGGCCTATCAGAATCCTTATATTCTGGCGCAGGTAGATCAAATTCTATGTGGCAGCCAAAAGGCGGTGATCAGCCGTGAGGATGTGATTGAGGCTATGTTGCCTTATATCGAAGCACATTTGCTGTCGGGTGGGCGACTCAATCATATTACTCGCCATATGATAGGGTTATTCCAAGGCTTACCGGGTGCCCGTGCGTGGCGTCGTTATTTGAGCGAAAATGCCCATAAAAACGGCTCTGGGATAGAAGTGGTAAAGCAGGCCTTTCAGAATATTCAGGCTGAAGTTACAGAGTAATTCCACTCGACTTAAAAGATGGTGAAATTTACTAATTTGAGTAGTATTTTTCACCACTTGTTATTTTCCAATCCATCCCTATATCTCATCTTGTCCACATAAAATTTTTTAAAATGATTAAAATCATAATCTTAAAAATATTTTTATAAGTTGGCACGCAGTTTGTAATACTCCTTTCGTCAAGTTAATTAATCGAAAGGGATGCCATCATGTTTACGTTAACCATTAAAAAATCAGTACAAATGAGTGTGTTATTAGGTGCGTTAGTCGGTAGCGTTGCAGTACACGCAGAAGCCGCGCCAATATCGGATGTTGTCGGAACCATTGAGCAAACGCTAACTACCCAAACACAAGAAATGTTAGTCAGTGCTAAGCGTGAGTTTGTGATGTCATTGCAAACACAGCTCGCTGAAAGTATTTATGACTTCAACAGTCAACTTGGCTTAAGCGCTGAGAATGAAGGTGAGTCGGCAAGTGCCGATGAATATAGCGCTAAGTAGGGGATCTGCTTATGTGGTTTGTAGCACCTTTAATGACTTTGCTACTGTTACCTGTAATTAGTCTTGCGTTGTTTTCAGGCATTATTTGCTGGTTTCAGTGGCATAGTGATAAATAAATTACAATCAATTGAGTCGAGGTTTGAGATGAAACGAGTAAAAGCACGTATGGAGAGCCCAGAGCGATTAGTGTGTGGTGTTGCCGCTGGTATGGCATGGAAATTTGGTTGGACTTGCTTTTGGACTCGATTGGTGTGGGCTGGCGCGACGGTATTTATGCCTGGCGTGAGTTTGTTGATTTACTTTGTTTTAGCACTGTTAGTTGATCAATGGAAAAGACCCGTTTAAGCCTGCAGTGATGCTTATATTTGAGGCTTGTCTTGATTGAGAAATTGAAAGAATATTTTAAAAAATAGGGTGTTAAACCTATCAACAAGAGGGCACTTTGACCCTCATGCGACATGTATGTGCATACTGCTTGCAGACTACTTCTTCAAAAAAGCCTGAAATCTGCTCTTGGCTTCATCACTTTTTAGCCTAGCGCTAAATTGTTCTAATTCTTGATGCATTTGGTGTTGTACACGATTTTTATGCGGACGCATTAATTGACGTGTGATTTGTAGTGCTTGTGGCGGTTGATTTGCCAACTTTTTAGCCTGAGACAATGCATAACTGAGTAGATCTTCATGGGCCACAATTTCGTTGATCATATTGAGTCTGTGGGCCGTCTCGGCATTAAAACTTTCGCCGAGTAGCAATAGCTCTGCCGCTTTTTGATAACCCACTAGTTCTGGTAACAGTAGGCTAGCGCCCGCTTCTGGCACCAGTGCCAAGTTGACGAAGGGCAGTTGAAACTTCGCCGTGTTATCGGCGTATACCAGATCGCAGTGCAGTAGTACGGTAGTGCCAATGCCGACGGCGGCGCCAGAAACGGCGGCAACCAGCGGTTTTTTGAGTTCCAGCAGGCAAAATAAGAAACGAACAGCGGGGTGATTTGGCCCTAAGTCACTATTTTTCAAAAAGTCTGCAACATCATTGCCTGAGGTGAAGCAATTATCTTGGCCATGGAGCATAAAGGCACGAATGTCGTTGTCTGCTTCACCTTCGATCAGGTATTCTGTCAGTTGTTTATACATATTAAGATCAAGTGCATTGCGTTTATCGGGGCGATTAAAGCTGATAATACGTACGCCCTGATCATCCTGAACCTGTATATGACTCATGGGTTGTTTCCTTTACGACGACATTGGGTAGACATGGAGTTTAAGACATTGAAACCAATATTCAAACAGCTGTTTAATTGTCTAGTTTTATCTTGTGCATCATTTTCAGCGTTGGCGAGCGTGATAGTGACCGAAGGTCATGTACGCGCCATGCCTGAGACAGTACCAAATACTGCCGCCTACTTTACGCTTGAAAACCACACAGATAAAGCGGTTCGTCTTATCGGCGTCAGTACTACTGTGGCAAAGGATGCCCAATTACACACGATTATCGAAGATCAAGGCATGGTGAAGATGCGCCATGTTGAAGGTTTTGATATCCCATCCCATGGCACATTAACGTTAACGCCGTCAGGGGATCACGTCATGTTGCTAGGCTTAAAAGCGCCATTGATGTTAGAGCAGCAAGTTGAACTGCAATTAGAGTTTGACGATGGCGAGAAAATGGCGATTACACTGCCTGTTAGTAAAGAAGCAGAAAACGCCGCAGAGCAAGAGCATCATCACCATCATTAAGGAGTCGCTTGATGCAAATTACATGGAAAAAAGTTACCGGTGTCGGTTTATTTTTAGTATTAATCGGTTATGGCCTGAGTGTGTGGTGGAGTATCGAGCCCGATCCTATCAATCCTCAACAATTGACGGCTACCGATAAAAATGTGGTCGGATACGCAACCACCACTTCGCTGATCCTCACGGTCGAAACATTACTGGATAAACAAGGCGGTTGGTTATCAAACGATGTGATGCCACCTTCTATCTTTATGGATAACATGCCCGCATTTGAATACGGCGCATTAGAACAAGCCCGCGATTTAGCCTTGATTATGCGTAAAGAGTTTAGTCGCTCGCAGTCACAATCGGCAGCGGATAAAGATTTAGGCGAAGCCCAATCTAAGCTCAATATCGATCACACTAGCTGGTTAGTGCCAAGTGCCGAAAGCGAATACCGCGATGCCATTAAATTGCTGAAGCTGTACCGTGCTCGCATGATGGACCCTAATAATCAAGATGCACAGTTTTATGCCCGCGCCGACAACCTCAATGAATGGTTGAAAGAAGTGCAAAAGCGCCTGGGCAGCATGTCACAACGTTTATCGGCCAGTGTTGGCCAAGAGCGTTTAAATACCGATTTAGCCGGCGATAATGCGGCGCGTCAATCCACACCTAACTTGGCAAGCCATCAGGTGAAAACCAGCTGGTGGAAAATTGATGATGTTTTCTATGAGAGTCGTGGTGCTTCATGGGCCTTGCTGAACTTTATGCGCGCCGTTGAAGTTGATTTTGCCGACGTCTTAAAGAAGAAAAATGCTGAAGTGAGTCTAAGACAGATCATTCGTGAACTGGAGGCGACTCAGCAAACTGTCTGGAGCCCTGTTGTGCTTAATGGCAGCGGTTTTGGCTTAGTCGCTAATCATTCATTGGTTATGGCTAACTATGTATCCCGTGCGAATGCCGCGGTGATTGATTTAACGAACTTGCTATCTCAAGGTTAATTATGAAAAAAACTCTCCTCGCCAGTGCGGTATTAGGATTATGCATGGCCACATCAGCCCAAGCGGCAACTGTGGTCGGTTTCACAATTGGCGGTGACTACTGGCGCGCCGATACTAGCGGTACTTTTGCCGATAAAGGTCAACCACAGCAAACATTTGATTACAGTTCATCGGCTCAAGGTAGCTACTGGATTGCGGTTGAGCATCCATTGCCATTTGTCCCAAATATTAAAATCCGTGAAAATAGCTTAGATCAAAAAGGCAGCATGTCTGATGCTGATTTCAACTTCAATGGTCATGATTTTAAAGGTAATGTGACTACTTATACTGATTTGAGCAACACAGATTTCGTGCTTTATTACGAAATATTGGATAATGACATAGTGTCATTGGATCTTGGTGCTGCTTACAAGTTAATGAATGGCTCACTGCGCGTGCAAGATCCTGGTCACCCTGAAGAGAAAGATGTCGATAGCGGCATTGTAATGGGTTATGCCAGTACGCATGTGGGCATGCCTGGCTTAGGTTTATACGGTTTTGCTGATTTGATGCAGGGCGTAAATGAATCAAGCGTTCACGACTATGCGATTGGTTTAGGCTGGCAGTTCGATGGTTTGGCCGTCGATACCCGTGTACGTGTAGGCTACCGTGAGTTTTTATTCGACGTGAGTAACTTCTCGGGTGTGAGTGCCGATACTAAATTTAAAGGTTACTTCGCAGGTGTTGAAATCAACTTCTAATCTGTTGATTTAGCGTTTGAGTATAAAAAAACCGCCTATCGGCGGTTTTTTTATCTGACAACTTTTATAGCTGAGAACCGAGAGTGAGATTACTCTGCAATTAAGCCATTGTTGATGGCAATTACGTCATCTTCATTCAATGTACCCGCTGCTTGCTTCAAGGCAATGACCGAGTTGATGTAGCTATAACGTGCATCGGATAATTTACGTTTTGAATCGTACAAGTCACGAGTACGGTTCAGTACGTCAACGATAGTACGAGTTCCCACTTCGAAACCCGCTTGAGTGGCTTTCAATGCACTTTCTGATGAAATAACTGACTGTTCATAGGCCTTGATTGAGCTGATAGAAGCGCCTACGTTGTTGTAGTTATTACGGACGTTTTTCACAACACCACGGTAAGTTTGCTCAAGTTTTTCACTTGCTTCAACATATTGAAATTGTGCTTCATTAACTTGTGAGCTCACTTTAAAGCCTTCGAAAATCGGAATGCTTAAGTTGACACCCACACTGACGTTATCGAAGTCAGGCTCATTGATATTACCGGTTTTTTGCTCAAGACCTTTGTTGTAACCTGCATTCAAGCTTAAAGAAGGCATGTGGCCTGCTTGATATAGCTTAATGGTTTCTTGAGCGATATCTTTACCGATACGTTGAGTCATCAAATCGACACTATTGGTTTCAGCAATCTTTAACCATTCGTTTGACGACGTTGGCGCTGGCGTTACGGCCGAGAAACGGTTGGTATCTAACACGTTAATTGTCTTGTGATCGATACCAGTGATTTCACGTAAAGCTTCATAGCTATTAGCGAGTGTGTTTTCAGCTAAAATTTCAGTGGCTGAGGCTAAGTCATATTGAGCTTGGGCTTCATGCACATCGGTAATGGCGGTTAAACCCACAGCGAAACGTTGTTTAGTTTGTTCAAGTTGGCGTTCGATCGCACGTTTTTCTGCACCTTGGAACTCGTAGTTATCTTTCGCCGTTAATACGTTGAAATAGGCTGTAGTGATACGAGTAATCAGGTTTTGTAATGCTGAAGCATAGGCAGAATCAGCTTGAGAAGCGGCTTTCTCAGCAAGGCTTAAACCGACCCAAGCACTGTGATCATAGATAACTTGATTTAATTTCAGGCTACCTACTAGACCGCTTGAATCATCCTTCGGATCATTCCAAGCTTTGTCGTAACCGACGTTTGCACTAATGGTTGGCAACAGCGGAGCACGGTTTTGTTCGATTTTCTCAAATAAACCATTACGCTGGGCTTGGGCTTGTAATACGAGCGGGTCGCTGGTCAGTGCTTGTTGATAAATTTGCAACAAATCATCTGCTTGTACCGCTGAAGCGGAAGCCGCAAGTGTTAATGCTGCGCATAAATTATGGATCTTAAATTTCATTTGCTGTCCTTATTAGACAAAATCCCCCCACGGAGGAATATTTTAACTTCGTTTAGACTAAGTAATGCCTTTACCAAGGCGGTTTGCGCTTCCCGACGCTTCCCGATACAGCTAAAACTTAATGACCTAGAGTCTAAGAACTCTGACACTTTCAAGTCAAATTCGAAGTGTAACAGATTTTATTTTAAAAATGTGCTCAAATTACCTTGATTATAGGCGCAAATTCAACTTTTAAGGATTGAGTATGAAACCCCCTGTTTTTTCGCAAACGGATATTGAGATCTTAGAAAAAAAATCCCTGTATCAAGGGTTTTTCTCAATGGACGAATACACTTTTAAACATAAATTGTTTGCAGGCGGCTGGAGCAAACCTGTCACCCGCGAAGTGTTTGAGCGGGGTCATGCCGTCGTCGTTCTGCCCTATGATGCCAGACAAGATAAAGTGGTGCTTATCGAACAGGTACGTTTTCCTGCATTAGCAACCACTAAATCTCCTTGGCTTCTCGAGTTGGTCGCGGGTATGATTGCGCCCGAAGAAACGCCTCTGGACGTTGCGCACCGCGAATTAATGGAAGAAACAGGCTTAGTTGCTAAGCAAATGCACAGCGTGAATAGTTATCTTGCCAGCCCTGGTGGCAGCACAGAACGTTTCTATTTCTATTGGGCCGATGTTGATTCGAACGACGCCCGTGGATTGCATGGATTAGCTGAAGAGCACGAAGATATTCGATTGCATGTCATGAGCCGCGAGCAAGCTTATAATAATGTGGTTGCGGGCGAGATCGATAATGCGTCGACCGTCATTGGATTACAATGGTTACAATTAAACTATCAACAACTGGTTTAAGTTGGGATGAATTTGGCTACTTCGAGTCTAAAACAGCGCTATAAACCTAACGTCAGTGATTTTCTAGCACTGTGCGGGCGAAATTATGGTTACATGTTGAAATGGTTACCGTTAGAGATAGCTATCGGTGAGTCATGGCGACTCGAAGGTGAGTTTGGTATATTAGTAGTGCGAATTTTAGAAAATACCAAATATACTCAATTAGTTGAGATATCTCGTCCCATCGCAATCAAGGAGTTTGTCAATACTCCCAAGGTGTTAGTGAGAATTTATCACGATGCTAAATTAGCAGAAGTGTTAACTGGTCAACAGATTTACCAATTACGCCCAGTGTATGATTATCCCAATGTACGTATGTATCAAAGTGATGAAAAGCACCAGGTGAATGCATTCCTGGAAGAGTTATTAAAGATTGGTTACCACCATAGTGTCGTGTGCCAGTCTTAGAATTGGGTATTCAATGTGCTGAAAGAGGCTGTCTCTTACTCCATAGCTGAAGGGGAAAGCGTGCGTATCGTGCAAGTCACTGATCCGCATCTTTTTGCCGATCCTGAAGCTCAGCTATTAGGGGTCAATACTAGCAAGAGTTTTGCTGCCGTATTAAATACAATTAGAGCTGTGGACTATCCCGCTCATTTGATGCTTGCCACGGGTGACTTAAGTCAAGATTACTCGGCTGAGTCCTATCAGCAATTTGTGAAAGCCGTCACTCCTATTGGTTTACCTTGCCATTATCTTCCCGGAAACCATGATGATCCGCGGATTATGTATCTGCACATGCAGGGTGAACAGATTTTTGGACAGCAGCGTATTCTGGCCGGAAACTGGCAAATTCTCATGTTGGATTCAACCGTGCGGGGAAAGCCCGGTGGCAATATGGCCGAGACTCAGTTCGAATTAATTGATAAAGCCATTGCCGCACATCCCGAATGTCACACTTTATTGGTGATGCACCACAATCCCATTGTCGTGAATTGCACTTGGCTAGATCAGCACTGCATGGACAATGGCGCCGAATTTATTGCGCGAGTAGCAAAGTATCCGCAGGTCAAAGGATTACTCTGGGGTCATGTACACCAATGTATCGATACCCATCATAATGGCCCTCATGGCAGCATGCAGCTAATGGCGACACCTTCCACTTGTATTCAATTTAAGCCGTTATCGCCTTATTTTGCTTTGGATAGCGTCCAACCGGGTTATCGTTTGCTGGAGTTGAGAGCCGATGGTAGCATCAACACTAAAGTGTATCGCGTACCGGGTAACCATTTTTCCCCCGACAACAACTCTAGCGGTTATTAACGCGAATAACCGCAGCCTGAGGAAATATGCTGCTTTATATTCACGGATTTAATAGCTCACCCTTTTCAGATAAAGCTGTGATGACGGCTGAGTACATGGCGCAGTATCACCCGAGTGTGACCTTTTATCAGCCGCAATTACCCAATACGCCCAAGGCTGCCATGGCACTGTTAACCACTTATGTTGAGGCGGCTGTCGATGCCAATGAGCCATTAACTTACATAGGCTCATCCTTAGGCGGATATTTTGCCAGCTATTTAGCCGAAACCTATGGCGGCAAGGCTGTGTTAGTCAATCCAGCGGTAAAACCCTTTGAATTGTTTGATGAGTTTATGGGGCCGCAATTTAATCCCTATACCGAACAGCATTATCTTGTCGTGCCCAAGCATAAGCGGGAAGTTGCTGAATTTAATACGGCTGTTATCCGCAATCCGGATCGTTTTTTGGTATTATTGCAGACGGGTGATGAAGTGCTGGATTATCGCGAAGCGCTCAATAAGTACCATCACTGCCAATTGCGAATTGAAGCGGGAGGCGATCACAGTTTTGTTGGCTACGAATCGCATCTGCAAACTGTAAGCCAATTTTTACACTTACCTTGACAAACTGACATGCCGAGCCGCAACATGGCCGGATACAATAACTTATAGCGTGCCCTATGACGAATCAATACACCTCTGACGCCATTGAAGTTCTCAACGGACTCGATCCTGTTAAACGCCGTCCAGGTATGTATACCGACACCTCCAGACCAAATCATTTGGGCCAAGAGGTCATAGATAACAGTGTCGATGAAGCATTGGCGGGTCACGCGACTAAAATTGAAGTTGTTCTACATACAGATAACTCCCTCGAAGTCACCGATGATGGCCGTGGTATGCCGGTGGATATCCACCCAGAAGAAGGCATTCCTGGGGTCGAGTTAATCCTAACCAAATTGCATGCTGGCGGTAAATTTTCGAATAAAAACTACCAGTTCTCTGGCGGTTTGCATGGTGTGGGGATTTCGGTCGTTAACGCGCTGTCACGCCGTGTCGAAGTGACAGTTCGCCGTGATGGTCAAGTGTATGATATCGCATTTGAAAATGGCTTTAAGGTTGAAGAGTTACGCCCAACGGGGACCTGTGGTCGTCGCAATACTGGGACTCGAGTGCATTTTTGGCCCGACGCCAGCTATTTTGATTCGGCTAACTTTTCTAATTCAAAACTGATTTATCTGCTGCGGGCTAAAGCGGTATTGTGCCCAGGTTTACGGATCAAATTCACCAACAAACAAACAAATGAAGTCCATGAATGGTTCTATGAAAGCGGCCTAACTGATTATTTGAAGGCGGCGATTGGCGACAATTTAAGGTTGCCAGATGAGCCGTTTGTCGGTTGTTTTAAGGGCCAGCTAGAAGCCGCTGATTGGGCCATTACTTGGCTGCCAGAAGGCGGTGAATCCATTGGCGAGAGTTATGTTAACTTAATTCCGACTCCGCTCGGTGGTACTCATGTAAATGGTTTCCGCCAAGGCTTATTGGAGTCAATGCGCGAATTTTGTGAGTTCAGAAACTTAATTCCCCGCGGTATTAAACTTTCACCCGAAGACATTTGGGATCGCGCCGCATTTATTTTGTCGGTAAAGATGCAAGAACCGCAATTTGCTGGCCAAACCAAAGAAAAGCTTTCGAGCCGCCAATGCGCTGCATTTGTGTCTGGCGTAGTGCGTGATGCCTTTTCACTTTGGTTGAACTCCAATACTGAACTCGCTGAATCGTTAGCCGAAATGTGCATTAATAACGCCCAGAGTCGGTTAAAGGCCGCTAAAAAAGTCGCCCGTAAAAAGGTGACTTCAGGGCCTGCATTACCGGGTAAGCTAACGGACTGTAGTGGCCAAGATCCGATGCGCGGAGAGTTATTCCTCGTGGAAGGGGATTCTGCGGGTGGCAGTGCGAAACAGGCCCGCGATCGCGAGTTTCAAGCCATTATGCCGCTGCGTGGCAAGATCTTAAACACCTGGGAAGTCGATGCTTCACAAGTGTTAGCCTCACAGGAAGTCCATGATATTTCGGTCGCAATTGGTTGCGATCCCGATAGCAGTGATATCTCTGAACTGCGTTATGGCAAGATTTGTATCCTTGCGGATGCTGACTCAGACGGATTGCACATTGCTACCTTGTTATGCGCGCTATTTTTGAAGCATTACCGTATCTTGGTTGAACAGGGGCATGTGTATATTGCCATGCCGCCACTGTTCCGTATCGATATCGGCAAAGAGGTGTATTACGCCTTAGATGAAGCCGAAAGAGTGGGAATTTTAGATCGCATTGCCGCTGAGAATAAAAAGGGCAAGGTACAAGTCACCCGCTTTAAAGGCTTGGGTGAGATGAATCCTTTACAACTTCGTGAAACAACGATGGATCCTAACACCCGTCGTTTAGTACAGTTGACCATAGATGATATCGAAGAGACAGATGCTTTGATGGATATGTTGCTCGCTAAGAAGCGTTCGCCGGACCGTAAAAACTGGCTTGAAGATAAGGGTGACATGGCTTTACTTTAATGTTGTGCACTATTGCCGATAACAATAAAACATAGGCATAAAGAAAATTACAATGTTGTGTATTAAAACTAATAATTATAATTGCTTAAAGGTGTTGTCTGCCGGTTTTACACTCCTAGCGAGTGTAACGTTATTGCTCTGCAATAGCGCCTTTGCGGGTTCCCAATCGATCATGATTACCGTTGCTAAGGGGTTTGGTTTATCGCTTTATGCCTCGGATATTGGTGATGCAAAGCAAATGGCGATGGGGGCGAATGGCACTTTATTTGTCGGTTCCAATAAGAGCGGCACTATTCATGCGTTAGTCGATAGCAATCAAGATGGTCGTGTCGATAAGCGCTACGTGATTGCTAAAGGGCTTGAATCACCCGATGCGATTGCATTCCACAATGGCGACTTGTTTGTTGCCACTGAAAATCAAATCGTACGCTTTGTTGATATCGAGCAAAGATTACGCCGCCCGAGTCGACCCAAAGAAGTTTACAGTGATTTGCCTTACTCAGAGAAGAAAAGTTCTCGGGCAATTAATTTTGGCCCAGATGGCCGTTTATATGTGTCTATTGGTGCGCCCTGTAACGTTTGTGAAGCGCCAGTACCTTACAGCAGTATCATAGCGATCAATGTTGATACAGGTGCGAGTGAACAGATTGCGACCGGTGTGCGTGATGCTAGTGGATTTGATTGGTCACCAATAGACGGAAAATTATGGTTTGCCGATCAAGGCCGAGATTGGATGGGGGATAACCTGCCACCCGATGAGATTAACCGCGTCGATGTGATAGGGAGTCATTATGGCTTCCCTTACTTACATGCCAGTACTGTGGTTGAGCCTGCCTATGAAAAGCCAAAAAATCTAAAAATTTCGCTACCAGTATATGAACTGCCTGCCCATGTTGCACCCACAGGGCTTGCGTTTTATCGCGGCAGTCAATTTCCAAATATGTACCATAATCAGTTGTTTGTAGCCGAAAATGGCTCGTGGAATCGTTCGAGCAAAGTCGGTTACCAAGTGGTTATGCTCAAGATTGAAAACCAAAAAGTGGTGAGTCGTGAAACGGTTGTTAGTTTCCTTGACGGTGAATTTCCCGTCGCTCGTCCCTTTGCGCTGTTATCGGCAGCCGACGGTGCTATGTACATCTCAGATGATTTAAAAGGTAACGTGTATCGCTTGTTCTACAAGGGCGATAGTACTGAAGAACCACAGGAACTAGAAGAAAATGAGTGACGCTATCAAGTTAAGTCTCGATGGGGTAGAGCAAATGCCATTACGGCGCTTTACCGAAGAGGCTTATCTGAACTATTCCATGTACGTCATTATGGACCGAGCCCTGCCACACATTGGTGATGGGCTTAAACCGGTACAGCGTCGAATTATCTATGCGATGAGTGAGTTAGGTTTATCGGCTCAATCTAAGCATAAAAAGTCGGCACGTACGGTTGGTGACGTATTAGGTAAATACCATCCCCACGGCGATAGCGCCTGTTATGAGGCTATGGTATTGATGGCGCAGCCATTCTCCTATCGTTATCCGTTAGTCGATGGTCAAGGTAACTGGGGGGCACCCGATGATCCTAAGTCATTTGCGGCTATGCGTTACACCGAAGCGCGTTTATCTAAATTCTCCGAAGTGCTGCTCAGCGAGCTGGGGCAAGGCACGGTTGAGTGGGGCGCTAACTTTGATGGCACGTTAAAAGAGCCAAAAGTACTGCCGGCACGTTTACCGCATATTTTACTTAATGGTATTACCGGTATTGCCGTGGGCATGGCGACGGATATTCCGCCGCATAACGTCAGGGAATTAGTCTCAGCCTGCGTAGCATTGCTTGATGATCCTAAGCTTGAGCTCGAGCAATTGATGGCCTTTGTACCTGGGCCTGATTATCCGACCGAAGCCGAGATCATTACCCCGTCTGCCGATATTGCAAAGATTTATGAGTCGGGCCGTGGGTCATTAAGAGCGCGCGCGGTTTACACAGTCGATGGCGGTGAAATCATCATTACTGCGCTGCCGCACCAAGCCAGTAGTGGTAAAATTTTAGAGCAAATCGCCAGTCAAATGCAGGCGAAGAAATTACCTATGGTGGCCGATTTGCGCGATGAGTCGGATCATGAGAGCCCTGTGCGGCTGGTGGTGGTTCCGCGCTCAAACCGTGTCGATTGCGATCAGTTAATGGCACATTTATTTGCCACCACGGATTTAGAAAAGAGCTTTAGAGTTAACTTAAACGTGTTGGGTCTTGATGGTCGTCCACGGGTTAAAGGGCTAAAAACCTTATTAACTGAGTGGTTAGAGTTCCGAGTCGACACGGTTAAACGTCGTTTGGAATACCGTTTAGATAAAGTCGTGTCGCGGTTACACATACTCGAAGCGTTAATGATCGCTTTTCTCAACATTGATGAAGTGATTGAGATTATTCGTTTTCACGATGAGCCTAAAGCCGAGTTAATGGCCCGTTTCTCACTCAGTGATAAACAAGCTGAATCGATCCTAGAGTTAAAGTTACGTCATTTAGCGAAGTTAGAAGAATTTAAGATCACGGCCGAGCAGAATGAGCTTGAAGCCGAGCGCGAGAAACTCGAGCAGTTATTGGGCTCAGAGCGTCGCTTGAAGACCTTGATCAAGAAAGAATTAATTCAAGATGCCGAAACCTACGGTGATGATCGCCGCTCTCCAATAGTGCTGCGCAACGAGTCTCGCGCCTTAACTGAACAAGAGTTAACGCCGACTGAGGCTGTGACAGTGGTCTTGTCTGAGAAAGGTTGGGTGCGTTGTGCTAAGGGCCACGATATCGATCCGTTATCGCTCTCCTATAAGTCTGGCGACCAATATCTGTGTAGCGCCATCGGGCGTAGTAATCAGGCGGCGGTGTTTATTGATTCGTCTGGGCGGGCATTTGCGACCGACAGTCATACTTTACCATCGGCACGCAGCCAAGGTGAGCCTATTACGACTCGCTTCAATATGGCGCCTGGCGAAACCATGCAGCATGTATTGATGGGTGAGGAAGACCAGTGTTACCTGCTGGCAACTGACGCGGGTTACGGTTTTATTTGCTCGTACAATGATATGGTGTCGCGTAATAAGGCGGGTAAGGCCTTGCTGAGTTTGCCGACAAACGCTAAGTCATTAACGCCTAAGTTGATTGATCGCACGAAAGAAATGTCGCTCTTGGCGATCACGAACGAAGGTCGAATGTTGTTGTTTTCCCTTGAAGCCTTACCGCAATTATCTAAGGGGAAAGGTAACAAGATTATCGGCATTCCTACGGAAAGAGCCAAGAATCGTGAAGAGCTGATGACGCACTTACAATTAGTGCCGAGTGACACGCCAGTCACCTTGTGGGCGGGTAAACGCAAACTCACACTTAAGCCTAGCGATCTTGAGCATTATCGTGGTGAACGTGGTCGTCGTGGGGCTAAATTGCCAAGGGGCTTACAACGTGTCGATAGCGTTGAATTAGGTGACGGCGGCGAGCCATTACCGAGCATTTAATCCTTGATGGACTAAAGGTTTTGAAGCATTAAAGACATAAATGAAAGCCATCTAAGTTGACTTGGGTGGCTTTTTTGTTTTTATCGCCTGAGTCTTGACCGTTTGTTCTATTCGAGACATAAAAAAACCTACTGTATCGCTACAGTAGGTTTTTAATTATCTCTGGGTTAAGAGATTAGAAGTCGTAACGTACGCCTACAGAGAATACGTTGTCATCTTGTAGATCAACTTTGTTACCGGCAACAACATGGTCACCGCGGTACATAGCGTATTGGCCGTATACCATAGTTGATTTAGCTAGACGGTAGTCAGCACCTACGTTGAAGTTTTGTACGTTGATATCAGTGCCAGTTGCGCCACCTTTATTAACGTTTTTGTAGAAGTTACCGAAGCCAGCATCATCAGCACCGTATTCAGCTTTCAGGTTTACGCCATTCAGATCGTAAGAAACGTTCACGAAGTAAGTATTGCCATCGATATCGCTATTCACAACGTTTTCTGATTGTTGGAATAAACCACCGACTTTGAATTGCCCTAATTTAACTTGAGCCACACCACGGTACGCATCAATACCTGAAATACCTTTGTTATAGGCTACAGCAACATAGTAGTTCTGTTCTTTAAACTTGCTATCGCCTAAAGTCGCGCTTAATGCATATAAGCTTTCAGAAGTTTTTGCAGTCGTGTCGTTATCATCAAATAAATAAGTTGCGTTCAGTGTTACTAAGCCAGCGATTTTTGGCGAGTAGTACCACATACCATCAGCGCTACGAGTTTGGCCACTGATTAAACGGTCGATATCGGCGTTAGTGTTACCGAAAATATCCACACCGCCTTCGGCTTGTTTGAATACTGTGTCGTTACGACCGACTAACACAGTACCTGCGTTAGTTTTTAAACCTAAATAAGTATTACGCGCTTTAAATACATCACCCGTTGTTGATGTATTTTCAACTTGGAATTCCATTTGATAGATAGCTTCAAAGCCATCAGCAATCTTTTCTGAACCCTTTACACCTAACAGAGAAAAGTTGTTTTCTAAATATGTGCCAGCGTTATTTTCATCGGCATAGTTAGTGGTATCGATACCGTTAGTGCCGCCTTGTAGGGTAGCAGCAGTGTCAGTATGGGTTAAAGCAAGCTCTAAACGACCATAGAAGCTTGGGCCTTCGGCTAGCGCACCGAATGAAGCCAATGCCAATACTGATGCAACTGATGCAGAGATGAATGTCTTTTTCATGTTTTGTGCTCCCTCGAACCTAAGTTCTTTTCCATTTTTCATGGTTTTTGTGTGGTTTAACGCATTTGTCACCTGAGTCGGTAACAAAGTTGCCGCCGATTTTTACAGTTTTACGACTCGCAGGCTGTGGTGCAGATCATGTTTTTGGCTCTCCTTGTCCATATTCGGGCTATTTCTAGGATATTTCCTTATACCTTGACTGCAAATTTGCCTGAAAGCTGCAAAACTGTATTTTTCACTTACTACTTAAGTGGTAGATAAGGCGGATTGCCTTAGACAGTGGGTCGGCGAGGGTAACTGTAGCATATACTAATACTGTAGCAAGTCTGTCATATCGGCTGTGGATATGTGTTTGGGGACGATATCTAAGCAGAAAAAGCGGCCGAAGCCGCTTTTTTATCAAGAAATAACCTTGTGGTTAGTTGATTAATCTATTTAAAAATCAACGCGTAAACCAACAGTAAAGATGTTGTCATTCAGGTCTTGCTTCACATCAGCCAACATAAGATCGCCATCGAAGCGCGTGTAGTGACCATAGACCATAGTCTTAGTGCTCAGACGGTAATCGGCACCCACACTGAACTGTTGCAGGTCAACATCACGGACTTGTTCTAAGCCGCTGTTGTCTTGGTCACCGACATAACGGCTCACGTATTTACCTAAACCTGAGTCATCTTTGCCGTACATCATCTTCAATTTCAAGTCGCCAATTAAGTAAGCCGCGTTGACGAAGTAAGTATCACCTGAGAGATTGGCAAACTTATCATCCACATGTTCACTGTGTTGATATAAGGCACCTAAGATTACGTCACCGAATTTAGCTTGGGCCACACCACGGTAGGCTTCAACGTTATCAATACCATCACTATAGGCGGCAGCGACATAGTAGTTCTGTGCTTTAAAGGCTTTATCCCCTAAGGTGGCGCTCAGAGCATACATGTGATCTTTGCTATACACCTCGTTGCCATTGCTATCCACTTGGTCATAGTTATCACTCATCAGATAAGTGGCATTAAGCGTCACGAGATCGGCAATTTTAGGTGAATAGTAAGAAATGCCATCGGCTGAGCGTGTTTGGCCTGCAACCAGTAAGTCGATATCAGCATTGGTATTACCGAAAAGATCGAAGCTACCTTCAGCTGATTTAAATACGGTATCGTTACGGCCTACTAAGGCCGTACCTGCGGCACTTCTGATCCCAAGGAATGTATTACGGGCATTGAAGGTTTTATTTGAGTTGTCAAAGTTTTCGACACCAAATTCCATTTGATAAATGATGTCAAAGTAAGGGCTTACAGCTTCAGAACCTTTTACGCCTAACCAAGAGAAGTTGTTTTCAAGAACAGTGCCCTCCTTTTGGTTTTGAGTTGCATAACCTGTGTCTGAATTGGTAATGGCAAGATCAGCATGACCATAGAATTCAGGGCCATCGGCGAGTGCTGTGAATGAATAGAGTGTGAGGCTAGAAATAATAGCCGTCGTCAGCAGATTCTTTTTCATCTTCATTTTCCTGTGCTTATCGCTGTTATATGCATGGATTACTTAAGTATCTATGCATGCTGTTGAGCTTTTGTGTGGCAAAGTCTGCACAGACTGTCAGCAATAAAGTGTGATCTGGATCAAGTTTCATATAAAGGGTGATTTATTTAACGTATTGTTTTACAAGTTAAATACAGGTTTTTACTATGTTGATTACGGAGTTGTTCGGCCATGCATTATGAGTCTTTGCATTTATTACGCTTGCTTGGCAATCGTATCTCTTTGCATCTGGCGTTATGTGTCTGCGGATCTGATTTCGATTTATGTCCAGATCGTTTAGAATCCACCGCACATTTCTGGTGTTGCTATTAAGCTGCCCCTGTTGGCATCCATTCGATGCTAGGGCAAGCGCTCCTGCTGTTATTGGGTAATATAAGGTAAGTATTTATGACTGAGGCCTATCTAAATCGATTTGGCGGAATTGGCCGTTTGTATGGACAAAAGGCTCTGGCTAAATTTGCCACATCCCACGTGGTGGTGATTGGTATTGGTGGCGTAGGTACTTGGGCGGCAGAGGCCTTAGCGCGAAGCGGCATTGGGCAGATAAGCTTGATGGATTTAGACGATATCTGTGTCACTAACACTAACCGTCAAATTCACGCGCTCAGTTCCACTATTGGCAGTTCTAAAGTCGCTGTGATGGCGCAGCGGATCCGTGAAATTAATCCTGATTGCCAAGTGAATGAAATTGAAGATTTTATTACATTGGATAATCTAGGCGAGTATTTGCTCGGGGCTAAAGAGGGCGGCAATATTGATTATGTTATTGACTGTATTGATGCCGTTAAGCAAAAGGCCGCGTTAATTGCCTGGTGTAAACGTCAAAAAATCAAGATTGTTACGGTAGGCGGTGCGGGTGGCCAGACAGATCCGACTCAAATTCAGTTAACAGATCTCGCTAAAACTTACCAAGATCCTTTGTTAGCCAAAGTGCGCAATATTTTGCGCCGTGAATATAACTTCTCTAAAAACGTGCAACGCCGCTTTGCTATCGATGCGGTTTTTTCCAGTGAGCAGTTAGTGTATCCGCAAGCCGATGGCTCAGTTTGTGGTACTAAAGCCGCGGCCGATGGCAGCATGAGAATGGATTGTGCGTCGGGTTTTGGCGCTGTCACTATGGTCACTGGGACATTTGGTTTTGTGGCGGTAAGTCGAGTATTAGCGCGTTTGGCACTACAGGCTCAAGAAACGCTTTAAAGGGTTAAGGTTTTTCTACCCATGATTTCACCGCTCGTATGAGCGGTGAGTATCACTTCAATATTGGTCATTCCACTGCGTTATATCTAGATATAAAAATCGTGTTGGACACTGGGGACCGTAGGCTCACATTGAGTGTACGGAAATTTGATATCAAATTGCGGGCCACCAAGTGTTGAGTCTGCGCGATAACTCATAGTGCCTTTCAACAGCGTCGCGGCATTAAAGGCTGCTGATAATCCTAAGCCCGTGCCGCCTTTATTACGATTGGTGGTGAAAAATGGCTCGAACATGTGTTCAGCGACATCGGCTGGAATTTCTAAACCATTATTTTGGATGCTAATTAGAATCGACTCTTCATCCACTGTGGCGCTGATGTGGATAAGATTATCTTCGCGTCCATGGAAAGCATGGGTAAAGGCGTTTGACAGAATATTGCTAACAATCTGATTCAATAAGCTGATATTGGTTTGAATATTGAGTGTGGGTTCTACGCTGATTTCAGTAACGGCGTTGACATGCGGATGCATAATCAATGTTGACTCCAAAATCTCGTGGAGTTGCTGACTTAAGTTACAAGGTTGGTGTTCTTCATGACTGCGATCGATGGCGATCGTCTTAAATTTTTGGATCAAACTACTGGCTTTGGTGATATTGCGGACTATGAGTTCACAGCTTTCTTGATACTCATTAAGGATCTCATTGATTTCGTCTAAGGTGGCTTGATCGCTGTGGATCAGATCGATCAGTTCTTCAATATGGCTCAGCTGTGCACTCGCCGCCGTCAAACAAATGCCAATCGGTGTGTTGATCTCGTGGGCAACCCCTGACACGAGTCCTCCCAAGGCCGCCATTTTTTCTTGCTCAACTAACACTTGTTGCGCCCGTTTTAGTGCGCTAAGGGATTGTTCTAGTTCTATGGTCCTTTCTTTGACTTGTCTGGCGAGTTCTTCTTTATAGCTACGTTCGAGCTTGAGTAGCCGCTCTCTGTCTTCTAGGGCCGTTTGCAGTTCAGCCTTAGATTTCTTTAAGGCGCCAAAGGAGCTTCTCAGTTGTACTTGCATGCTGTTGATGGAGTCGGCGACTTGTTTAAACTCATCAATTTTTTCTTGGCGGGCAAATTGCAGCGGCTCGTATTCTTGATCTAGGTCGATATCTTTGCAGTATTGACTGAGTTTATCTAAGTGCTTGGTGATATTGAACCATACTAAAAACAGAATAAATCCAGCAACTAAGAAGGTCTTTATTCCATTAGAGAGCAGAATGATAATGGCTTTATCATACAAGCGCTGATAGATGGCATCGACATCGACTTGTATTTCAAGTGTGCCGACATTAATGCTCTCGGTCGGGGATTTATAAACTAGCGGGAAGGTTTTATCTAAGGAGTGTTCTTGCTTTTGCTCGCCTGCATTCCATGCTTGGCCGCTGTCATCTTTAATCGAAATGTAGTTAATATCGGGCAGCTGAATTAAGCCATTGAGCTGAGTGTTAATCAGCCGCTCGTCAATCACCCAAATACTGGCGGCGAGCACATCTAAATTCACTTTTTCCATATTGGAAAACACTCTGTCGATACGCACAACGTCATTGCGATAATCACTGATCAATTGATATGCAGTGGTGATTAAGGTGATAACAGAGCTAAAAAGTACAATAGACAAGGTCAGGTGCCTGCCTATGGGACTTTTGATAAGTTGGCTAAAGAATGTCAGCATCTTAAATTTTCTTTATGCAATAGCGGCTTGAGATGCTTATAAGCATAGACCTACAGATCCAGAAAGTGCATTTTCTCGCAGATAAAATCAATGAAATATGTCTTCATTTGTGGCATTAAATTTGCTTTGTAGCCAATAAGTTCAATTTTTTGTCACTGGGATAGCACTATGTTTAAACTCAAGCTGGATTCAGTTAAGTTTTTTAGCCCGAAGAAAATGATGTTTAGAGTCATGCTGTGGCTAATGGTGAGTTGTACTGTCTTACTCCTTATTCCTCCTAATGCGTTGGCAGTGCTGGCGCTCGATAAATTTGTGCCCGAACATGCTCATTTTGTTGGATTAGGTCTAATCATCTCTATCGCCTATTTTTTGAGTCAGCTGATTAACTTAGGCTTAGATGAATCAATTCGTCATTTAAGTGATAAGCGCGTTATTGAGACGATTGAAGCTAAAGTGAACTTGCTTGATCCCGCTGAGCGGGCGTTAGTCAGAGAGTTTTTTCTTCAGGGCGCCACGATTTTGACTCTGCCGCAAAATGAGCCTGCCGTAAAAAGTCTATTGAATGCCTGTATCTTAGAAAAGCTAGGTAACGAGCGCCATTATGCGATTCAGGGACCGACAGCCGATTATAAGATTGCCATGAAGGCCCGCATGTACCTCAACCGCGATGTGCTGCGTTTACCTGCGGGTGAGCCGAGCCAAGAGGAAATGCAGTCGTTGATTAAGGCACGTCCGCAGTTTTTAAATGGTCTAGTACAAAACAGAAAACACGCCGCATAGGCGTGTTTTGCCTCGCTCCCATGAGTGCTGGCTTAGGTAAGTTGCAGTAATCTGAAACGTGAGATAACAAAAAATGGGGGTGATAAAAACCCCCTAGATTTTGCATTTATACAAGAACATGAAGAACAACTGGAGCAAAAACTATTGTTTCGGTGCCGACTTCACAATGAACATCCAAGTGATATAGGACACTATCCCTATTGTGCTAAAGATAACGATCATTGAAAGTAAGCCTATGGGGTTACCAAACATTAGATCTAACCAAAATGCCATGACTGAAATCCTCTTTCCTGTGAAGTCCTCTCTAAATTAGCGATATTCGATAGCCAAAATACTGATCTCGATCAATAAAAAATCGACATAGGAATACAAAGCGATAACTCTTAGTTAACTCTGTGATCTTGGTCAAGTTTAAGGCTATGCTTAACAGTGATGAGTTCAAATAATTTGGCTTTGTTTCATCTTCTGTTAGCGTCTAGGATTAACCTACTCAATGAGTTCGTTATTTATTTAACGCGCATTCCATCTATTCGCCCTTGTTTAATATGAATGCGGTAATATCAGTTTTTAAAGGAGTAAAAAATGGATTCTAATAAAAGCGGTAAGGATTCAATGGGATATAATTCTATCTTTGCGCCACTGCTGTTGCTGATTTATCCACTCTATTGTTTAGTTGCCACAGGGCACTTTGTCGCCATCCTGTGTTTAAGCGCGCTCGCCGGCATTTTAATTTTCAACATCAATAAATTAATTCGCAATTTAAGGCAGCTTGAGCGCGCCGCCCATCATTTAGGCGAAGGGGATTTAAGTTATCAATTAGAAGAGAAAGATGCGGGCATCTTTATTAAGGTTGTGCATAGCATTAATCGCATGGGCGAGGATGTTAGCCGCACCATTTTATCTTTGTCTGATACCTGCGAAGGCATGAAAAAAGTCGCCTCAGATATTAAGGTCATCAGTGAGCAGGCCAAACAAGGTGTGTTAGAGCAAGAGCATCAAACTGAACTGGCCGCCAGTGCGATGACGCAAATGGTTTCAAGCGTGCAAGCGGTGTCGCAAAATGCCGTGAGTGCGGCCAAGGCTGCCGATATTGCCCAAAGTTCTGCCAAGCATGGCGACCAAATCATGAATGGCATAGTGACTAAAATTGGCGCTATGTCAGCACAGATCCATGACACTCGAACTGTAATTGAACACTTGGCCGCCGACAGCAACAATATCAGTAGTATTATCGAAACGATTTCGCAGGTGGCTGAGCAAACCAACTTACTCGCCTTAAACGCCGCCATTGAAAGTGCGAGAGCCGGTGAGCATGGTCGCGGCTTTGCCGTTGTCGCCGATGAAGTGCGTAATCTTGCGAAACGGACATCTGAAGCCACGGTTGAGATCCAACAACAAATCGCCGCATTACAAAAAGGTGCACAACATGGCGTTGAAGTCATGTTGAAAAACGTGGTCATTGCCGACGAAACCGCTGAGATGGTGAATCAAGCCCACAGCGCGCTCGGACAAATCGTCACGCAGGTGGAGACCATTACCGATATGTCCCATCAAATCGCCACGGCATCGGGGCAACAACACACAGTTGCTGAAGAAATTAATAAAAATATCAATGTGATGGCAGAGCTCGCCCTGAGTAATGCGTCACACACCAACAACACTAACTTATCGAGTTTGAAAGTGTATAACATGTCGCAGGAAATCGGCTCCTTGCTGCACCGATTCCATGTGAATGCGGCTTTCTTTAATTCGACTCAGGCACAAAATAAATTGTTTGTGAAATGGGGGCCTGAATTAGACATAGGGATGCCAGAGATCAATCGTCAACATCAGCGCTTAGTCTCATTGATCAATGAATTACACCGTACATTAAATGAAGACTATGGGCTCGAAGCCATCAAACGTATCGTGCAAGGGCTGGTGGATTACACCGCCAACCACTTTGCCTATGAAGAAGAACTCTTTGCCCGCTTTGGCTACCCACAAACCGACAGTCATAAGGAAAAACACGGCAAGTTAGTCGGGCAAGTACTTGATTTTCAAAAGCGGGTTGTAAAAGGGGAAGATGTTGCCGACGAATTAATGACTTTCTTGAAGGCTTGGTTGGTTAATCATATTCAAAAAAGTGATAAAGAATATACCGCCTTTTTGTTATCCCATGGCGCAGAATAACCCCAAGAGCATGATTTTTGAGCGGTTAAATGCAATTTGTATTAAAGTCGCGGCAAAAGACTTGCCATTGTCATGGGCAAAGGTATAATTCCCAGCACTTAGAGACAGCCAGTTGTTTGATTGCTTCTAAGTGCATATTTGATATGCCAGTGTGGTGAAATCGGTAGACACAGGGGATTCAAAATCCCCCGCCCTTAAAAGCGTGCCAGTTCGAGTCTGGCCACTGGTACCAAATCCTTCTGATGAAGGAACTAAAACCGACCTAGAGTCGGTTTTTTTGTGCCTGAAATTTGGTTTTTGCTCGGTGCTTTAGGGTGAGCTAGTGGGATTCGGCGATATCCATTTGCGTCATAGTCACGCCTTTGATTTGTGCATAAATCGCTTTTCCATGGGTGAGTTGCAGTTCATCGCAGGCCCATGGGGTGATGTTGGCCCAAAGTTCATCGCGGCCTAGGGCGATTTTTAATTGGATTTGCCCGCCGTTATCGCTGGGATATAAGTCTTTAATTTTTCCCTTTAGTAGGTTGCGGATACTTGAGCCTTTGGGAACCTCAGTGCAAACCGAGACATGATTTGCCTGAATACGCACTTTGAGTTTCTTTGTCGTTTCAGTCAGATAGCCGCTTACCCACAAATAGTTTCCATCATCCATCACGAGTCGCGTCATGGGGTAGTCGGGATGTCTGTCGGCAACCTTAGCACTGAGGAGTGAGCTGAGTTCCTGCAATGGCACCCAAGGCCGCATTTGCTCGCTATTCCACACTTCACTTAAGGCGCCTTGGGCGATCAATTTTCCCTGATGCAACACCAGCATATAATCCGCCAGTTGTAAGATCTCATCTAGGCTGTGGCTCACATACACTATCGGCAGTTTTAGTTCCTGCGTTAAGGTTTGCAGGTAGGGCAACAACTCGCGTTTACGGGGTAAATCGAGTGACGCTAGCGGTTCATCCATCAACAGCATATCGGGCGATGTCAGCAGGGCACGGCCAATGGCAACCCGTTGTTTTTCACCGCCCGATAGCGTACTGGGATAGCGATTGAGGAGTTTTTCAATCCCTAGTAGTTGCACAATTCTATCGAACAATACTGGGTTGGCTTTACGCACACCATAGTTGAGATTGCCCTTCACGCTATAGTGTGGAAACAGCCGTGCCTCTTGAAATACATAGCCAATATGGCGCTTTTCTGGTGGAAGGTTCACTTTGCCTTGTTGATAAAGCAGTTTGTCACCGAGGCGGATTTCACCGCAATCTGGGGTTGAAAGCCCACCGAGTAGGTTCACTAGCGAGGTTTTACCCGCACCCGAGCGGCCAAAAACGGCTGTCACGCCTTGCAATGGTAGTTGGGTATCGACTTTCAGTTGCAGCTGTCCGAGCCGTTTTTCAATATTGATTGTTAACATACGCTTGCCGTCCTCTGCAGGGCTTTTTTACTCATCCATTGGGAGGCGAGTAAAGACGCGAGCGCGATAACGATCGAGATAATGCATAGACGCATGGCCTGATATTCGGCCCCTGGGGTTTCAATAAAAGAGTACATGGCGAGCGGAATCGTACGGGTTTCACCTGGGATATTAGAAACGAAGGTAATGGTCGAGCCAAATTCCCCTAGGCTGCGGGCAAAGGCGATAATCATTCCTGACACTATCCCTGGAGAGGTGAGCGGCAGTGTGATGGTGAGAAATACCCGCCATCGACTGCTACCTAAAGTGCGTGCGGCCTGCTCGAGTCGAATATCAACGGTTTCAAAGGATTGGCGTATGGCTCTGACCATCAGCGGGAATGACACTATCGCCGCCGCGAGAGCCGCACCGCGCCAACTAAAGCTAAAACTGATGCCAAACCAATTAAATAACCACTGGCCGATAAAACCTTGGCGGCCCATGCTGATCAGCAAGAGGTAACCCACTACCACGGGCGGTAACACCAGTGGTAGATGGAGCACACTGTCAAATAGAGCCTTGCCAGGAAACTCGACCCTTGCCAGTAACCAAGCGCACAAAATACCCAAGGGTAAACTGGCGATAACGGCAACGGATGACACCTTTAAACTGAGCAGCAGTGCGGCAATTTCATAGTCGCTTAAAAGGGAGCCACTTAGCAGAGAGCCGCTTAACAAAGAACCAATCAGCACCCTAATTCACTCCAAAGCCATATTTCTCAAACACATTTTTTGCGCTTGGGCCTTGCAGATACTCATTGAACGCTTTGGCGCTTGCCGTCGATTCTTGTTTGACTAAGGCGATAGGGTATTCAATTGGGCTGTAGCTCGTCTCTGGGAAGGTGGCCACGATTTTGATCTTCTGGGCGACTTTCGCATCGGTTGAATACACTATGCCTAGCGGCGCTTCACCCTGTTCAACTAAGGCGAGTGCGGCGCGGACATTGTTAGCGCGGGCGAGTAAGGGCTCAGCAGCTTGCCACAGCTTGAGATTTTCGAGGGCTTGCTTGGAATATTGTCCTGCGGGCACATGATCAGGATCGCCAACGGCCATACGGCTGCCTTTTAATGCGGTTTTGATATCCCAATCGCCATTGAGCACCACCTCTGTGATGGGGCTATTTTTTTCGGCAATCAAGACTAAGGTGTTTTTTAGCAAGGTTTTACGGCTGTTAACATCGACCGCTTTGGCATCGACCAGATAATCCATCCACTTTTGATTGGCCGAGACAAACAGATCGGCGGGCGCACCATTGGCCACTTGTTTTGCCAGTGTTGAAGAAGAGGCGAAGGAGAATATCACCTTAGTATTGTGTTCTTTTTCATATTGCTGGCCGATTTCGTTAAGGGCATTGGTGAGTGATGCCGCAGCAAAAACTGTCACTTGCTCATTGTCTGCCGCAAAAACTGGGCTAGATGTCAGTACCATTGTGAATAATGAAGCCGTGGTAAAACGCAGTAATTGCTTAAGGTGAATGGATTTCATTGTGTTCCTCCGTGATAAAAAGTGATCGTTATATACCAATCTACATATCGATCATTCAAGCCCTAAACAATCAATTAGTGATCTGTGTGTGGTTTCTTGTGGATTAATGGTATTAATCCGCTGAAATATCTCGGCAATCTTATTGGTATCCTCAAGGTGATGAAGGACAATAGGACTCAAGTCAGACTTGGGTGCGGGATAAACGATGGATTTACATGCATTACTTACGCTTTCCCTCGGGGATAAGCCCTTCGCCAATCCTAGGCGGATAAGCCTGCTTGAGCAGGTCGCCAACACAGGCTCGATAAGCCAAGGCGCTAAGCTTGCGGGGATCAGTTATAAAGCGGCGTGGGACGCGATTAATGAGATGAACACCGCCATGCCCGAACCCGTAGTGTGCAGCGAAAAGGGCGGCAAAGGCGGTGGCGGCGCGAAACTCACCGAATTTGGCGAGCGTTTGCTCAAGGTGTATTCCATCACCTCCCAAGTACAAGCAATGGCCTTGGCCGCCTTGCTTGATGAGTCCGTCGACATGCACAGTTTATTGGATGTGATGGCGCATTTCTCACTCAATACTAGCGCCCGTAATCAGTTAACGGGTCGTATCAATGGCATTGATTCATTTGGATTAAATGACAAAATTAGCGTGACCTTAGCGGGCGGGCAACAGATTCAGATTTCAGTGACCCATTCGAGCCGCGAGCGCTTGCAGTTAGCCTCGGATAAATCTGTGTTGTTACTGTTTAAAGCCCCCGCGGTACGGGCGACGACACATGCCTGCGAAGTGGATGGGCAAAATTGCCTCAGCGGCCGTTTGCTGAGTGTGACTGAACTTGGCGATAAGGCCGAATTAGCCATAGATATTAATGGTAAAGACATCATCTATTCAGTGATGCCACTCACCCAAATGCAGAGTTTGGCTGTCGGCGAGCCATGTTTTGCCTGTTTTGATGCCACGCAGGTGATCCTCGCCAGCATGAATTAGTCGAGTTGAGTGATTGATTCGATTAATCATTGGGTTATTCACTGAGAATGGCCAGTACTTGGCGTTATTGTTGTCGAATGGGATCGTTCGTTTTTGTATTTAAATCGACATCAAAGTCATAAGGCTTCACCCCACGACCTTGATCTTTCTTGAAAAAGAATTAAATGAAGTTTGTATATCTAGATTCGTTTGCATGGCAGAACTACCATAAGTGGCACAATCATAGAACGTCGAACCCCTACAATTTACCGCCTAACGATTTGGTATCGCACTAAATCGGCATTGCTACCTAATACTCAGCCGTGCTTCCCTTGCAAATTTTTACACAGATATTTGCAAATCTTTACCTGTTAACGACACTTCCTTCGTCTACTGTCTTTGGCTAACTCTATATACTGTTGGAACAATTTCTGTTCCTTAGCAAGATGAATGCTTGCTGTCTTTAGCATTGATGGACACGACAATACCGATGAAAAAATCCTCAAAGCGTAAATTGCTGCTCGCGTTAAGCGGCTTAATCCTCCTAGGTGGCGGTGCTTATTTTATGTGGCATAAGCCTGAAACGGCACCTGCCTATGTGACTGAAGCGGTGCGCCGTGGCGATATCGAAAACTCAGTGTTGGCCAATGGCATGTTGCAGGCCTCTAAACTGGTGAGTGTGGGCGCGCAGGTATCGGGGCAAATTTTAAGTTTGCCGCTGGCACTGGGTGATGAAGTAAAGAAAGGCGATTTGATTGCTCAAATTGACAGTCTAGCGCAGCAGAATAATTTGAAGAATGCCCTCGCATCACTCAAGAGTATCAATGCTCAGTTCCGTGCCAAACAGGCGCAGATCCGTCAAGCAAAGTTGGAATTTAGCCGCCAGCAGCAAATGCTTGCCGATAAGGCCAGTTCCCGTGCCGATTATGAAGTGGCCGATGCTAATCTAACGGTTTATCAAGCCGAGCTTGAGCAATTAGAAGCGCAAAAACAACAGGCTGAGATTAACGTCGACAGTGCCAGAATCGATTTAGGTTATACCAAAATTATTGCGCCTATGGATGGCACTGTGGTGTATTCCGCTGTGGAAGTGGGGCAAACCGTTAACGCTAATCAAACGACGCCGACAATCGTGGAAATGGCGCAGCTCGATACCATGACAGTTAAAGCGCAGATTTCCGAAGCCGATGTTGTCAATGTTCATCCAGGTCAAGCCGTGTATTTCACTGTCCTTGGAAAACCGAATCATCCCTACCGCGGCGTTTTGAGGGCGATTGAACCTGGGCCGATTTCGATGGATGGCGACGATAGCAATATGAGCTCTAGCGACTCAGATGCCATTTATTACCATGGTCTGTTTGATGTAGAAAACCCTGACCGCACCTTGCGTATCGGCATGACGGCGCAGGTGTCTATAGTGTTAGCCAAGGCCAATGATGCGCTATTAGTGCCTGCGCAGATATTGCGTATAAAGCCGAGGGAGAAATCCGCGGTGCCAGAGGCTAAGTCTGTCGAGCGTAAAGCCCGCAGCGGCCCGCAATATCAAGTGCCTGTATTAGTTGATAACCAAGTGCAATATGTGGATGTCACAGTGGGGATTAATAATAAAATCAATGCTGAAATCACCGCGGGTTTGAAGGAAGGCGATCAGGTCGTGCTTGGTATGCCGTCTTCCGATGATGGCAGCAGCAAGTTCCGTCGTAAACCTAGCGTGAGGTTTTAACAGTGACAACGGCATTACTTGAAATTTCAGGTTGTTATCGCACTTTTCAGGCGGGTGAGCAGCAACTCACTGTGCTGAAAGATGTGAACCTGTCGATTGGCCGTGGCGAGATGGTGGCGATAGTGGGTGCCTCTGGCTCGGGTAAATCGACCCTAATGAATATTCTTGGTTGTTTAGATAAACCGTCAAAGGGCGGGTATTTTATCAACGGCCAAGATACCTCGACTATGGACGTTGATGAGTTGGCGCAGCTACGCCGCGAGCACTTTGGCTTTATCTTTCAGCGTTATCATTTACTGGGTGATTTGACCGCCATAGGCAACGTCGAAGTGCCCGCCGTGTATGCGGGTAAAGAGCGCTCGGTTCGTAAGGACAGGGCCGAGCATTTGTTAACGCGTTTAGGCCTTGGCGACAGGCTCGACCATAAACCCAATCAGCTCAGTGGTGGTCAACAGCAGCGGGTCAGTGTGGCGCGCGCCTTGATGAATGGCGGCGATGTGATCCTTGCCGATGAGCCGACTGGTGCGCTGGATAGTCACAGTGGTGAAGAAATGATGCAGCTGTTGCAGGAGCTGCACAGCGACGGTCATACCATCATTATCGTGACCCATGATATGCACGTGGCCCAATATGCCGACCGCATTATCGAAATCAAAGACGGCGTAATCATCAGCGATGAGCGCAGTCAGGATAAACAGACTGCTAAGCCGCAAAGCTTGACGTCACTACATTCGTCATCACAAAACACGACCTCACAAAATACGGCGTCACAAAAGCCTAACGGCACTGTGGTCGCAAAAACAGTGGCAGCAAAAGACAGCTCGCGTGCGCGGGTGGCTTCGTGGGACAGATATGTCGAAGCGCTTAAAATGGCGCTGGTGGCGATGTCGACCCACAGGTTACGTACCTTCTTGACTATGCTCGGGATTATTATCGGTATTGCCTCTGTGGTTTCTGTAGTGGCCTTAGGTGAAGGCTCGCAGCAGGCCATTCTCAAAAGTATCAGTTCGATGGGAACCAACACGATTGATATTCGCCCGGGTTCAGGTTTTGGCGATCGACGCTCGGCGCGGGTGCGAACCTTAACGGCGACCGATGCTAATGCCCTTAAAAATCTGCCCTATGTCGATAGCGTGACCCCAAGTATTGGCTCTAGCGCAACGGTACGTTTTGGTAATAAAGCGGTATCGGCCTCGGTGAATGGGGTGGGGCCGGAGTTCTTTCGCGTGAGAGGTTATGAGTTAGCGCAGGGGCAGTTTTGGGATGATGCCAGCGTTGCAACACTCGCCCAAGATGCGGTGATTGATGACAACACCCGTAAGGAGCTCTTTCCTAACAGTGCTGGCGCGAATAACTCGGCCATCGGCCAAGTGATTTTCCTCGGGGATTTACCCGTGCGCATCATAGGTGTGACGCAGCCAAAAGAAAGTGCCTTTGGTAACAGCGATGCGCTCAATGTATGGGTGCCTTACACCACAGTTTCTGGCCGTATGATAGGTAAAAACTATTTGGATGGCATCACAGTACGACTCGATGAAACTGTGCCGAGTAATGCGGCGGAGCAGGGCATTATCGCGCTACTTAAAATGCGCCACGGCACTCAAGATTTCTTCACCATCAATACCGATACCATTAGGCAGAACATCGAAAAAACCACAGCAACCATGACCTTATTGATCTCGGCGATCGCGGTGATTTCCCTTGTCGTTGGCGGAATTGGGGTGATGAACATTATGTTAGTGTCTGTGACTGAGCGAACCCGTGAGATCGGTGTGCGTATGGCAGTGGGCGCGCGCCAGAGTGATATTTTACGCCAGTTCCTTATCGAAGCCATTTTAGTGTGTTTGTGCGGTGGCACCTTAGGCATAGCCTTGTCCTACTTAATTGGCGTGGTGTTTGCTCAAACGGGGGGCAGTTTCCAAATGATTTATTCCACCACCTCCATCGTTGCCGCCTTTGCCTGTTCGACCTTAATTGGTGTGCTATTTGGTTTCTTACCCGCCCGCAATGCGGCGCAGTTAGATCCCGTTGACGCATTAGCCAGAGAGTAATAACACCATGAATAATAAAGTTTTTAATCAGCCATTTTCGCTTCGTAGCAGTACTATTGCTGTGGGCATGGCTTTGGGAATCGTTTTGCTAAGTGGCTGCGGCAGTTTGATGCGCTCAGACTTTGAACCGCCAGCATTGGCAATTCCAGAACAGTGGCAACACACCACAGTGAACGAGCAAGTAAAGGTCGACCCGTGGTGGCAGCAGTTTCATCAGCCCGAGCTTGATAAGCTGGTTAGCCAAGTATTGAGCACTAACAATGACTTAACGCTGGCGACCTTAACCCTGCGTAAAGCGCGCTTGCAGGCAGGGCTAACGCGGGACGATCTGTATCCGCAATTATCGGCCAATCTTGGTGCTTCCCGTAATCAGCCACTTGAGGGCGGCGATGCGACTAAGAGCTATCAAGCTAACTTGTCCGTGAGTTATGAGGTGGATTTGTGGGGCAAAGTGTCGGCCAATATCGACCAAGCCCAATGGACTGCGCTGGCGAGTGCCGAAGATAGGGAAAGTACCACCCAAAGCTTAGTGGCGACCACCGCATCCTTGTATTGGCAGATAGGTTATTTAAATCAACGGATTGATTTAAGCCAAAAGAGTATCGAGTACAGTAAGCAAACGCTGGCATTAACCCAAAGGCAGTATGATTCTGGCGCCGTGACGCAAGTGAATGTGCTTGAAGCTCAGCGCAGTATGGCGGGACAAGAGGCTGCGCATAGCCAGCTTATTCAACAATTAACTGTGGCTAAAAACGCCCTCGCGATATTACTCAATCAGGCACCAGCTGCTGATCCGGCGCAGAGTTTAGCCTCAGGGGACACTTGGGTTGAGATTAAGCAACTCCCCGATGTGGCAGTGCCGGACGTTAGCGTGGGTGTACCCGCAGATTTGTTAGTCAGACGCCCAGATGTGAAGGCTTCCTTGTATCAACTGCGCTCCGCCTTGGCGAGTAAAGATGCCACCTATGCGAGTTATTTCCCCAGCCTGAGTTTAACCGGCGGTGTTGGAGAGTCGACCTCAGAGTTAAAAGAGTTGTTACGTAATCCCGTTGGCAGCTTAGGCGCAGGGCTAGTCTTGCCTTTTTTGCAGTGGAATCAAATGCAAATCAATAACGATATTGCCGATATCGATTATCAAACTGCAGTGGTGAATTATCGCAAGACGCTTTATTCCGCCTTTGAAGATGTCGATAACGCGATTTCGGCTAAGCAGCAATATCGCTATCAAGGGGAGAAGTTGGCGCAGCAATTTAGCGCGGCGGCGGCCGTTGAAGCCATTTATGAGAGCCAGTACCGCAATGGCGCTATCGGTATTCAGAATTGGATTGATGCCCAAGAGAATCGTCGTAGCGCCGAGGCTGCTTTGCTCGAGAATCGTTACAACCAACTCACCGCCCAAGCGACGCTTTATCAAGCCCTTGGCGGCAGCGATATCGCCCCGCCTTTGGCAAAGGAATAATGCATTGTTGTAAAGCATCACAGCACTATAGAAAAACGAAAAACCGCTATTAATAGCGGTTTTTCGTTTTTATATAACTCAGGCAAGCGCAAGCCTCTGAGTTGCTAGTGCCTTTGCGCTGTGTTTAGCCGTTAAGCCACATTAGCTGCGCAATATTTGCAGCGGCAGGCTGAGCATATCATCGCCCGTTCCAGCTAAGTGCCAGATGATGCCGACTAAGGCGCCAACTGTGAGCAAATACCAAATAACCGAGAAGATTTGCCCGTATCTGTCTAATGGCAGCAGATGGCTTTGATGGCGAGTACGCCACTCGAAAATAATTTCTAGGCTGCCAATTAACAATAAGAAGCCCAATAGCGCTAAGCCTAAGGTGTAGCTGATATACACTCCGAAAGCGGCACCGGCGGCGCAGGCGACCAAGCCCATGATGCTGTTCATTGAAAAACTAATGCTCTTTAAAATATGCCCGCCATCGAGTGGCAAAATAGGCAATAAATTGAATAGGTTAAGTAGCGCATTAAAGGCGGCAAGGCCTGCAAAAAACACATTGCCCGTGGCGTGGTAAGCAATCAAGGATGCGATGGACATCAAGAGTCCAAAGGTTGGCCCCATGATAGAAATCACCACATCTTGCCAACGCGTATTAATTTTCTCATCGGAGAGGGCAAGTCCGCCCATAAAGGGAATAAGGTAAATTCCTTTGGTTTTCATCCCAAAATATTTCATCGCGCGGATATGGCCGTATTCGTGGAACACTAAGCAGGCGATGAGCGCGAGGGCAAATTGGAAGGAGAATAGCCAAGAATAAGCGGCAACGCTGGCGCCCGCTAACACTACTTTTATGACTTTGGCGCTCTTTAACAGTTTAAAACCAAGGGAGGCAAGTCCTACCATGCTCAGTTTTTGCTGCTTCACAATGGGCGTTTCTGGAGTTTGGCGTTCAATATCTTTTTCGGTGCGTCGGCCTTGGTCGATGATTTTGTCATCCAGCAGCAAGCAGTAATCAAGGCGGAAAGGCTGCCAAACGAGATCGGTTTCGAGGCGAACTTGGATTTTATTTTCTGTCATGGCGATGGCTTGCTCGCCACTTTCGGTCGCCAATGGGCTGCTGTGGTGGGTGAGCTCAAAGACATGAACCTTGAGGCCGCCATTGTCGACGGAAGCTTCTTTTTGTGAGACTAAGGTATTGTCCCAGAAGAGTTGTTGCCAGCCCGCGAGTGAGCCTTCTAAGCGCAGTTGTTTGCCTAAGCAGTCAATCTTAAGTAGTTCCAATTTCGGTTCCATCTGTTTGTATATTTAGTGCCAACTTAAACGTCATCCCTTGAGTCGACGAAGAAGATGGTCATTTTGAAGTGTATTTTAGCCGCGCTTTGCCAGTGGACTCGGCGCTGCTACACAGCGGCAAATTATGCCTGTGAATTCACTATGAGGATATTAGCTTTTAAGGTCATAGTGTTTTTTATTGAGCAACTGAGTTGTTGGTAGATAGTATCTCAGCTGCTTGCCGTTTATTCATCGAGGGTGCGTACAATTTCAATCCCTTGGGAAATCGTTGTGAAAGCCAGCTTAGCAACGCAGCATTGCCCCAGTGCTTGGGCATGGTTTTGAACCCACTTGATAAATTCATTGAGCGGTAAATCTTGTTTTTGGCGCAGTAATTGCGGCAGTTCGCCGACGGGATCTTCATGGATTTTCTGCGGACAGGCACTGATTAGATAACGCTGGCCTTTAGAGTCGAGTAATTGATCGGTATCGATAAAATGATGCTGATAGAGACAGGCGAGTTCGAGCCAATCCCTTTGGTGTTCTAGGTAAAGTAATTCGTCACTTTGAGTCAGTTTTACAATGGCTGGCCATTCAATACTCGACATCTTAACGCTAGTCATTTCAGATCCTTAGGAAGTTTAAAATGGGCTCTGAGACAGTCTCTGAGAACAATCATTGGCAGTAGACAAGGATTAGGATTATACAAGAAGATACTTGGCATGCTGCTGCGTGAGTTTATCTGACAGCAGTATGCCACGCTGAGGGAAGATTGATAGAGGCCAGAACAAGTTCACTGAGTCTGGCTGAATGAGGAAGGCGTGACGACTGAGTCATCACACCTAGCCAAGATCATGCGGTCGGTGCGGCTTTGGCTTTGGCGTTATAGTCAAAGTTAATCTCTTGACTGACATTGGCAATGCAGCAAGTGCCGTGTTCACGGGCGGTGCGATGATTCGCTGGACCTATATGTAACTCAACATTGAGGAATACGTGTTTAAGCACTTCGATACGGTATTTCTCGTAATAGCCTTCGACTTCTTGTTTTAAGGTATCGAACTCGAGTTCTTCACGGGTGCGCTCATCCAAAATGCGATTCTTCTGGTCGAGCATCATCTTGATTTGCTCGATCATCGCCGCGTCGCCTTGCCATTCTGACTTTGGGGGTAATTTATTGAGGCGAGCCTCAATATCTAAACTGGCGACAACCATAGCTTTAACGCTTTCATCGAGTAGCTTGAGATCTTGTTTGAGTTCGGCATGTTCCATCGCGCAATAAACGTCGGTTTTGGTTCCCGCCGTTGCCCCTATGACAACCGCCGTGATGCCTTTCTCTGCACGTGCGACACCGCCCACCAGATCGCCACGACGACCACTCGGATCGCTGACCGTTAAACTGCCGGCGGTTTTGGTATGGCTGTGCAGTAACTGTTTAGTGACTAAGATATTGCCCTTGGCCACTAAGTTTGAATATTGCACAAACTGGGCGCTGATCTGCCCTTGAGAATGGATATTGGTAGAGTATTCATTGGCTTTGATTTGTCTGCCAATGATGCCTTTACTTACTGTGACGTCACCTTCCGCCTCTAGGGTAGCGGAGTCCACAAAGCCCATTACGGTTATATCCCCTGAACTTTTAACGACCATGCCCTCGTGGACATCGCCGGTGATTAAAATACTGCCCTTAAAGCTGATATGACCTGTGCCGATGTCGACATCTTTAAGCTGTAAAATATCATCGACATTCATACCTGTACGGGTTTCGACGGGTTGCCCTGCTACTGTGGCGATGAGTTTATTGGGATCCTGCGGATGCAAAGCTGTGCCTGTACCCGCTTGAAGCACGGCATCTTTACCCGGTTTTTGTTTAAGCACTTCGCCCTTAATGTTGTAACCCGGAGTGCCTTCGGTGGCGGGGTGCTTAACCATCAAGAGATCATTGGCTTTGACGACGATAAGCGAGCCGAGATTGCGCATATCGACACTGCCATCTTCCCGCTCTTGTGGCTGGAGTAAGCGTTCGCGCGCGAGGAACACTTTGCGTTCTAATACCGCATTGAGTCCATTGACTGGCGCTTTACCTTGGGCGATGTCACTTTGGCAAACTTCGCCGGCCTTGAGCGTACCGAGTTGTTTCAGTAGCGCTTGAATTTTGAGCTTGCTCAACCCCATGCAGACGTTGTTCTTTTTGAGATGGGTAAGGATCTCTGGTAAATCTATCTGTTTACCGCCCCATGCTGCGGTCAGTTTGAGGCTGGCTTGCATTTTATCTGGGCTGATTTCGATTGCTATGGCGCCATCGCGGCGTTCGGCTAAAACAGTGAAGAGCTCAAACTTCCCCTCATCTTGGCTGCACAGAGCGTTAATTTTAGCGACGGTTTTAGTAATAGCTGGCTCTAAAGGAAACAGGGAACCGAATTCAGGTAAAGACAGCAGGCGCATTATGTCTTCATGGGTGACTGGGCCATGGACATTAGGGATCAGGCGCAATTCAGCTTTGGTCTTATCGCTGTTTAGCTCTATGAGTTCAGGGTCCAGCATAGGGGCATTCCTAGTAATTGCGTTTTATTATTGTTTAAGAAGCTGATTTGAGTATAACAGTAGAAACTTAGGGTAAAGAAGCCTTTTTGGCTGCAAAAACAGCAAATGTTGTAATTTTGTTGATTGTGGTCTATGGGGTGATTTGTAAATAGTTTTTTATAATAAATTTAATGGGATAGGCAGTGTTATCTCTGGTTTATTCCTACTAATCGCAGTGTAAGTCGCAACTTAATGCTAACTTTCGCTTTAGCGATTATTTTGGTGTTTTAAATCAAATTCCTATGCTAGGAACGGCAATTTGAGGTAAATGGAAGTGTGTTTACGGGAATCGCTGACATGCGGCAGATCACAATATTGAGTTTTGTAACACGAGGAAAGATAAGCTTTATCTGAAAAAATGGGATAGTGACATGAGTGAGTATGAGGCGTAGTCAATAACGCGCCTATAACCAAAGCATAAGCGCGTTATCTGTAGAGTTTTACTTGTGTTGGAAGTAATACAGCTTGTACTTGTTGTTATCGGCAACCACTTTTAATTGGCCAAATTCGGCGGCAATGATATCGGAATAGGGCAAGTGGCGGTTGGCGACAATTTGCCAAATACCGTTATGTTGTAATTGCTTGGCACTATCAGTGACAAAGTTCTGCGCTATGCTGGTGGTGCTTGCAAGGCCATCGTGGAACGGCGGATTAGAGATAATGCCGTTAAATTTCCCCGTGGTTTGCGCCAGTCCATCGGAAGGATAGACTTTGGCCGTCATGCCATTGGCGGCTAAGGTGAGTTCGCAGGAAGCCAAGGCCATCGCATTAATATCGACACACTCTAAGGATAAGCTCGGCTGTGCCTTGAGTAGGGCAGCGGTAATCACGCCGGCGCCGCAACCAAAATCGAGCACTCGGCCCGAGAGTGTCGGCAGGTGCGACAGTAACAATTCAGTACCCAGATCTAAGCGTTTTTCGCTAAACACCCCAACTAAATTGCAGATACTGATTTCGCCCTGTGGTGTAGTCAGTTGATACTGACTGACCCAGTCGCTGAGCTTCATCGCTGGTGCGCTACTTTCCAAACTGCTGCCAAATAACAGGCAGTGGCGAGCGTTATCGAGCTTCATTCCAGTCGCAAAATACTCAGGCAACAGCTTCACTAAAGACTTAATCCCGCCTTTGTTTTCTCCAACGACTAACAGTTGGCCGTTAGGCACAAGATGATTGGCGGCGAGGTTAAACAAATAAGGTGCTAAGGGTTTGGCTTTGGGGAAATAAACAATAACCGTATCGTACTTTTCTCGTTCAAGCGGGTCTTGGTGCGGCAGGTCATGGCCGAAATAGCAACGCAGCTTTGAGTTGGCGTGCGGCGCTAAGTGCAAGTAATGGTGGTAATCCAAGGCGAGTGCATCGACCGATGCCGCGACATCGAGCAGGGCTTTTGGCAGTAGATCGGCTTCATGATTGAGCACTAATACTTTATGTTGGCTTAGGCTGTCTTGATTACGAATAATGACTTGCGATGGATTGGTTAACACGGTTACTGGCACCTATAAACTTAAGTGTGGGCATTATACCCGTTATTCACGCCTGAGCCAGTTTGCATCGAATCCCTGCGCTAAGACCTAATAAAAAGACCCAATAAAAAAGGCAACTGCATTATGCGGTTGCCTTATGTGATTACCTTTAATGAACGGTATCGATTAACGCTTAGCTTTTAGGTTTCTTCGGTTTAGGTAATAAGCTAAAAATCTTATTGGCGATATCGGTATTATCTTGATGGCCGTTAAACAGCTCAGACGCCGGACCTGCGGCAAAGACTTGTACGTCTGTGCCTGTGTGACCGTCGGTTGTCCAACCTGTATCAGTACGTTTATCAATAACATGGCGAATCGCCACCGCCATGGTTTCTAATCCCTGCATTCTGGCGACGTTCAATTTGGCGACTTCTTCTTCGCTAAGCTCAAAGCCTAAACCACGGGCGAGATCGGCTTGCCATTGCTCACCAGTGATGGCGGCTAAGGCCAAAGTGTCTGTGCTTGCCGAGATATTACGCAGGATTTCAGGGTTCCAGTTGTAGTTACCATCGACGCCAATCGATAGGCCACCGGTATTGTGATCGGCGGTGATCACCATCAGGGTATCGGGATGTTCACGCACAAATTGCTCAACTACTTCAATGGCATTGGAGAATTCATCCATCTCACCCATAGCAGTGGCGATGTCGTTATTGTGGCCCGCCCAGTCGATGAGACTCCCTTCGACTAATAGCACAAACCCTTGCTCATTCTGCGACAGCAAGCTGAGTGCTTTTTGGGTTAAGGTACTGAGTTTTTTCGCATCTTTTTCATCAATTGCCCAAGGCAATTGGACTTCAGCAAACAGGCCCAACACTTTAGGTTGGGTGATGCTGGCGAGATCCTCAAAACGGCTGATGTGCTGATAGCCCTTGGCTTTGATCTGCTCTAACAGCGCTGGGGGGAAATACTTTTGACCACCGCCTAAAAATACATCGGCGTTGGTTTCTAAATAGCTGAGTGCCAGAGCGTCGTAGTTTTTACGGCTCTCGTTGTGTGCCAAAAAGGCGGCTGGCGTGGCGTGGTTGATTTGCGACGTTACCGCGACACCTGTGCTGAGGCCAAGGGATTTGGCTTTTTCGAGTATGGTCGGCAGTGGTTGCTTTTGGGTATCGACCGAAATCGCCCCATTATACGATTTAACCCCTGTGGCTAGGGCTGTCGCGGCCGCGGCTGAGTCAGTCACATAACCACTGACGCTCGCGGGATAGGTACTCGCCATGCCCACCAGTAAACGGTCAAATACGGTTTGCTCGACTTCTTCGGTGTCAGGATTATCTTTGTAATAGCGGTAGGCGCTAGTGTAAGACGGCCCCATACCATCACCTATCATGATGACGATGTTTTTCGGTCGCGATGGCGCTTTCGTTGGACCCGTTTCATCTGCCCAAACTGGCGTAGATAACAGCAAACTGATGCCGAGTAACAAGAGTGGCGCTTTGGTGAAACTCATATCACATCCCTAGAAGTGGTTCGGCGCTCGCGATTTGCTCGCGCCTTACAATCAACAAACTCGTTGGTAAATTCTTATGCTTTGGCGTTAATGCGTGCTTCGATAGCATCCATTAACATGCCCGTGATGTCGACATCAAATGCCGCTTGGATTTCACGGATACAGGTTGGGCTCGTCACATTGATCTCAGTCAGCTTGTCACCAATCACGTCTAACCCGACAAAAATCAGTCCACGTTTTTTAAGCTCAGGGCCAATAGCGCGGGCAATCGCCCAATCGCTGTCGGATAAAGGCTGCGCCACACCGCTACCGCCGGCGGCTAAGTTGCCACGGGTTTCACCTTTCATTGGGATACGTGCCAGCGCGTAAGGTACAGGCTCGCCATCGACCACTAAAATGCGTTTATCGCCTTTGGTAATTTCAGGGATAAAGGCTTGCGCCATCGCATATTGTTGGCCATAGCTGGTCAAGGTCTCGATGATCACCCCAAGGTTAGGGTCATCCTGCTTCACGCGGAAAATCGAGGTGCCGCCCATGCCATCTAAAGGCTTGAGAATGATATCGCCCTTAGCTTGGTGGAAAGCGCGGATACGTTTGGCATCACGGGTCACGATCGTTTCTGGGGTGAATTCGCTAAACCATGCGGTGAACAGCTTTTCGTTAGCATCGCGTAGGCTTTGTGGCTTGTTGACGATTAACACGCCTTGTTCTTCGGCGCGCTCAAGCATGTAAGTGGCGTAGATGAACTCAGTATCGAATGGCGGGTCTTTACGCATTAAGATCACGTCGAGTTCGCTCATTGGCGTGTCTTGAGATTCGCCTAGCTCATACCATTTGCTCGCATCATTGATAACAGTTAACGGACGCATATTGGCCATCGCCACGCCGTTGACCATGGCAAGATCGGCCATTTCCATATAAAACAGTTGATAACCTCTGTCCTGCGCGGCCATTAACATGGCAAAACTGGAGTCTTTCTTAATGTTGATCTCACTGATGGGGTCCATCACTATGCCGAGTTTTATCATTAATCTGTTCCTTATTTGTCGCCGTTTGCAGGCAAAAAAGCATTTATTGGATAATGGGGTCTGTCATGCCAGCGCAGCTTGCGGCTGCGGTTTAGCCTAAATCACCAAATCTGAGTTGCAGCGCCGTAATGGCCGTGAGCGAGGCGGTTTCAGTGCGAAGCACTCTAGGGCCAAGCAACACATCGGTAAATTGATAGGTTTCTGTCATGGCGATTTCTTCCGCCGACAAACCACCTTCTGGGCCAATTAACAGGCGCACGCGGGTGTGCGCTAAATCTAAGCCATTGATGCCGTGTGCGGCACGTGGATGTAAATTGAGTTTCAGTGCCGAGGTTGGCTCACTGCACCAATCGTGTAAGTCCATCGCTGGGCGAACCACAGGCACTTGGCTGCGGCCCGATTGTTCACAGGCGCTTACAACGATTTTCTGCCATTGCTGAATTTTTTTCTCTAGGCGTTCGCCATTAAGCTTTACACCGCAGCGATCGGAAAACAGCGGCGTAATGGTATTCACACCCAGCTCGACCGATTTTTGAATGGTGAATTCCATTCTATCGCCACGGGAAATCACTTGGCCTAAGTGCAAGTTGAGTGGCGACTCAGATAAATTGGCCTCACAGGAAAGCAGTTTTACTGTGACATGCTTCTTACCTGCATCGACAATTTCAGCAAGATAATCATGGCCATCGCCATTGAATAGGCTAATATGTTCGCCGTTACCCATGCGCAGCACTTTGCCGATATGGGCTGCGCCATCTTCGTCTAAGTTCAACTGTTGATTGATGGCTAATGGTTGAGGTTGATAAATTCTTGGGACTCTCATTGTCGACCTTACTCGGCTAATTGTTGACGCAGTGGTGGCGCATTACAGGCATTCTGCACAAAGGGATTATGGTTGCCTTGAGTTTGCGCTATAGCGTTATCGCGTTTGCACTCAATAGTATCAACTGGATAGGTTTTATCCCATGCCTTAAACAATTTTAATTGGCTCGACGCGATTTTAAGCCCATAGGTCTGCTGCATATAGAGGTAGGTTCTGGCTATCTTACCGCGAGCGTTTACGGGCGGCTGCGCCTGACGATTCTTAAAATCGACCACCATAGCGCATTGGCCATATTGGTCGGCTTTACCGTTCCATTGGCTAAAACGGAAGTTACTGCGATCGCCGTTCACTTCACCGATGGCGGGCACTAAGTTGTGCATGTCCGCTTCCATCTTATTAAATTCGTTACTGTTATCGGCGCAGTTTTTACGCCCGCCCTTTTGCCAGCATTGGAGCTGATGGCCAAATTCCCAGGCGGGCACTATGTGTTCCCACTCGATACGATTGGCGCGGGTTTCCTGTTTACGGACTTGATAACCGCAGCTGGCGAGATCGGGTTTCCACGATTTGCCTTTGATCTGAATATCGCAGCCACAGTAAAAACTGGTGGCGGGTAGAGTACCTTGGCGACTTCCGGCGTAGAGCGCCTGCGACTTAGTTTTCGCTTGGCTGAAACTGCTGGGGTGTGACACTGAGGCGCTAGCGGGCACAGATGAGGTCGCGGCCCAAGTGATTAGGCACAACAAAAGTCGCCGCGAATTAACGGTTAAAGAAGTTTTGTTCAAAATTTATCCCAAAATAACAAACACTACGCGAGCCTTTGGCTCGTCTTTTATGGCGTGATGGTAAGGGAAATGCCGCTGCTTATGCAAATTGCGTCGTACTTTTTACTCACGCAATTCCCAAATGCTGAAATTCGAATTGTGGAGTGGATGTGAGGATTGTGCGCGAAGAGTGCTTAGATCGCCGTTACATGGGTCTTACAGCGTTTACAGATATAACGGCTTTCACCGCGTAGCACCTTGTTATGGCGGCGAATACTTAACCGAATCGGTCCACAGGCGCAGCGATACTCCACGTCGCGACCTGCCACAGAAGTGGTATTGAAGCTGTGGGTGGTACTCGGGTTAACCTTAAATACCGTTAACATCAAAGATTGCCATTCTTTACCGTGGGGCTTGGTTTTACCAAAAAGCTGAAAACACAGTAAATGACAAATTTCGTGCGGTACAACTTCAGTTAGAAAAGCTTCGCTGTTTTCGCGTAGCAACACCGGATTGAATCGCAAACGATTCTGCTGCAGATGAGCCGTACCCGCGCTCTTTCCCCTGAGACTAAATTGTGTAACTGGGCGCGGGAAAGCGCGCTTAAGCGATATCTCCGCTTCTTGATAACAAGCTTCAATTCGCTCTAGTACTTGTATTTGCAGTGATGAGAGTGGGCGTGATGAACCGGTGAAAATATGCGCCTGAGCCGGATCTTGTACTGGTGGACTCGTTATCAGCTGCGACTTATCTTGGCTTTGGCCTAAGGCTGCGTATGTCGATTTTGTCAGTGGGGCGAGTGCTTCACTGCTGCGACGACGTAAAGCATTGAGTAAGTCTGCAGGTTTCAACATAGGGTTAGCGTTGGATCTCGTCGGTTAAAGGTAAACATTGAGTGCTTAACACTCATTTAGTTATGAAGCATCAGCTATTGAAGCCAATCCTAAGTATGGCGCTTGGCTTCTGCGTTCGAACGCTTGTTCTTGTTATCCGCTCTTATACTCAGCCTTCCAAATCAACGCTTGAAATAAGAGTCAGGCCAAGCGTTCGCATCATAGCGAACGCTATCTGACAATGCCAGTTTCAGCCAGTGTGGCTTGGTTATAAACTCGCCGCCGCTTGCATCACCATAGTGCGCACTTGTTCGACTATGGCTTGCTCTGTATCGGCGTCATAGCCTTTGACTCTTGGGGTGTGAATGTGGCCGACTTTCGCATGGCTATTGAACTTTTGCTGCAACACTATGGCGCGATAGGAAATTTCATTAGAAAGATAACCGCCGCCAGAGCCTTCGACCGACGTTTCGTTTTGCAGCTCATTCAATGATGTTGCACTAAACTCACCGCGAGCAAGGGTAGTGACAGTGTGGTTATCGTTGACTTTCCATTGGCCATCTTTTACTTGCATGGCGGCAACAGGCAGCGAGAATTCGACAAATTGCGGGCCGATAAAATCTTTGCCATTGAGCTTGGGGGCAACCGGTGCGGTTTTAGTGCCGCCAGTGAGGACGTTTTGGTTATCGGGCGCCGCGGCACTGCGATTTCGGGCAGGGAAGCGTTCAATATCAAAGTCAGTTCGGCCCATGCTGACGGTAAATACAAATTTGGTTTTAGGATCGCGGTATATCGGGCTCAGTAGCGATTCGATAAGTCCTTGGTCAAAATCCTCAAAACGCACTGGCACCATAGCAGTTTCGATTTGCGCCGTTTTGCCATTTACATCAAAGCGGAAACCATCCAAGGCGAGGGCGACTAAGCCGGAAGGATTACTCTGGGTGATATCTTTATCGAGGAAGAAGGGATCGAAACCCGTGAGGAATATTTTGATTTGAACATCATCAGCATATTGAATATCGCTAAATCCCCGTGAGGCCTTTTCAACTGCACTCATTAATATGTCATTTTGCCAATCGGCCATTTTAAAGTTGGCGCTGGTGCTCTTAAGACTATTAAGCATGGCAAGGCGCGCCCAATATAAAGGTCGGTCGTCAACATGACCGGACTGCACATCGCGTACTGCCTGTTGCCATAATCTGTGACCTTGGCGCGCGGCTAATTGGGTGGCATCGACTTCGTTTTTCTTGGAACTTAACTGCTGGGTCAGGCCATCATCGAGTGCTTGATAACGAGTCACGACTTCGCCCATGGTTGTTTCGGCTGTTGGAAGGCGGGAAACTTCAACATCACCCAATAGCTGCACAGCACTGGCCGTATTGAGCAAGCTACTGGCGAGGATTAGCGTTAACACTGGCTTCAATACTGGCTTCAACATTTTTGATTTCCCTGTAGTGACTAGACCTTATTGATTGGAAATGATGTTCATCTCGTCCACTGGAAGGCTCTTATGCCAAAAAGTATGCACTACAAGCTGAGGGTAATAAAGTTATGCTCAGTGATCTTCGTCATCTTATGCCAATATCTTCTATCTCAACATCTTCTATTTCAAAGGCGGCGGAGCTGGCATCAGTCCTTCTATGGCAGAACTTACTTGCCTCTTTTTTGCCACAATTGGTCAGCAGTTTGCTAGGGCATGCAAACACGCTAAGTGATAGCCTTAATCACTTTTTTAGTTCATTGGATTTTTTGTTTTCTACAAGGAGACTTTATGCGTTCGTTCGCCATATCGACTGTGTTGGTGATGTCCTCACTGTTAGCGTCGTCAATCTTTGCTGCCCCAGCTTTTGCCTCAACAGCGGCGAAGACGGAGTGGCAAGAAACCCGCAGTTGGGATGCCATTTTTACTCAGCACCAAGTTGAACCGCAACTAGCTAAGCAACAACAAGCTAAACCGCAAAAAACTAAGTCCCAACAAGCCTCGGGCGTGGTGGTGCTGTGGAACGAAAACAAGCAACAGGGATATACCAACAATCTTAAACGTGCCAATCAAGGTTTTTTACCGGCATCGACCTTTAAAATCCCCAATAGCTTGATTGCGCTCGAGTTGGGTGTGGTGAAGGATGAGCACCAAGTGTTTAAATGGGATGGTAAAAGTCGTGATATCGCCACTTGGAATCGTGATCATAACTTGATTACTGGGATGAAGTATTCGGTTGTGCCCGTCTATCAAGAGTTTGCCCGCCAAATTGGTGAGGCGCGGATGTCGAAGATGATCGCCTCCTTCGATTATGGCAATGAGGATATCTCGGGTAACTTAGATAGCTTTTGGCTCGATGGCGGTATTCGGATTTCGGCCACTGAGCAAATTGATTTCCTGCGTCGGCTTTATCACAACAAGATCCATGCCTCAGAGCGCAGTCAACGAATCGTTAAGCAGGCCATGCTCACCGAGGCGAATTCTGACTATATTATTCGCGCAAAAACCGGCTATGCGGTCAGAGCTGAGCCAAGTATTGGCTGGTGGGTGGGTTGGGTAGAACTCGATGATAATGTGTGGTTTTTTGCAATGAATATGGATATACCCGACGCCGCAGGTTTGCCATTGCGTCAAGCCATTACTAAAGAAGTGTTAAAACTGGAACACGTAATTCCTTAGCCCATGAGGGATTGCAGACTTTCTTGGCTGCTAAAGCGTTTTACGAAGAAGTCTAAGAAGACGCTGATGTTGGTGGCCAGTTGGCGTCGACTCGAATAAACCCCGTAAACCTTAAAGGGTTCAATTGGCCATTCCTGTAAAATCGGTACTAGCTGTCCATTGGCTAGTTCGGTCTTACAGGCCGAATTGGATAGCATGGCGATGCCAAAATCATCCATGGCTAATTGCTTCACCATGATAGGGCTGTTGACCCGCACTTTACGCTGGAAGTTCGCCATAGTTTTACGTGAACCTTTACCCAGTGGCCAAATCGGCGCCGAGCGAGAAGTCCCCAATAAAATACCACTGTGCAGGCTGAGTTCTTTTGGCGTTGCGGGCGTGCCTTTGAGTTTTAAGTAACCTGGGCTTGCGACTAAAATCGGTTGGCGTTCAAACAGTAATCGTGCGACTAAGTCCGATGATTGAAGTGGGCCATATTTGATGGCTATGTCATATCCTTCGCCGACCAAACCAATATCGTTGTCGGTAAACTGGACATCTAATTCAACATTGGGATATAAACGCATAAATCCGCTACAGAGATTAGCGATTAATTCTTGGCTAAATGACACAGGGATCGCAATCCGTAATGATCCTGACACATCATCGTGAGTATTCTCGATAACAGCCTTGGCCGCTTCCACCTCATTGCGAATGGAATCACAGTGTTGGTAAAAGAGTGCCCCGACTTGGGTCAGACTCAAGTTACGGGTGTCGCGCTGTAGCAATCGCACGCCAAGTTGTTCTTCAAGCTGCGCGATTTTGCGACTTATGGTGGATTTTGGGTGGCCGGTTTCACGTGCAGCTTGGGAGAATCCCTTAGCTCTAACTACGGCTGCAAATAGCATCATACCGTTTAAATCTGGCATGTTTTTCCCACTGTCTCATATTTGGAACATAGCGTCTTATGCAGTTTAATGGCATTTGACGGGATAACAAAGTTATATTTATTGGCTAAAAATTTTCAGAGGCTAAGCAGAGGATCTTTTGATGACCAGCAATAATCAGCCCACACACATGACTCAAGCCCAAACGCCCGATCCGCTTTTTTTACAAGCCGAGCATTTGGCAAAGGATTTTTCTCTGTTTCCTAAGCACAGTAAGCAGAGTTTATCGGAAGAAATTAAAGGTCTTTTAAATGAGGATGCCATTCAGGCAAACTTGAAAGACTTGGCATCGTTAGATGTCGACGGTTACGTTACTAAAGTAATCCAGCCGACCCAAGATAAAGGTCGTCCTGGTGCAAAACGTATCATTGCCGATCTTAAAGGTCGCTTGATTACTGAAACTCACTTGGGCTCTTTTTACAGTGCTGAGGTCGAGCTGAACTTTGGTTCACGCACTCGTCGTATTGGCTTTATCGCCCAAGAACGCACTACCGCAAACGGTGCTTGGATGCCTGAGCATCATTACGCCGCCTGTAAAGCAATTCGTCATTTTGCCGAATTGTCTATGCCAATTATCTATTTAATTGATACTCCTGGAGCGGATGCTGGCGAAATCGCTAACAGCCAAAACCAAGCGCATTCAATTTCTAAAGCTATCGCAGAAAGCGCCAACGTTGACGTACCGACAGTCGGTATTGTGATCGGTGCCGGTTATTCTGGCGGTGCGATTCCATTAGCGGCGGCGAACATTCTGTTGTCGTTGCGTGACGGTATTTTCAACACGATCCAGCCACAAGGTCTGCAAAGTATTGCCCGTAAGTACAACTTATCTTGGCAAGAATGTGCGAAATCTGTGGGTGTATCACCAGAAGAGCTTTATACCTCAGGTTGTATCGACGGTATTATCGACTTTTCACCGGGCGACCGTGATGAGCGTCAGCACAATCTGCGCCGCGCCATTATTAGCAGCGTTGAAGCGGTTGAGCGTGCAGCGATGAATTTTGTGCGTGAATCTAAAGATTTACGTGAACATTATGATCGCAGCTTAACCCGTTTCCTAAATCCATCTAAAAACTTGATGGCTTTGGAACTGAACGCAGAATTGGCTGTGGCAACGAGCCCAACCAGTCACCACAATCTGTTTGGTAGTGCTTATCGTTATTTGCGTTATTTAACGCTGCGTAGCCGTATCCATTCGATTTCTCAAGAGCAATACGGTCGTCTGTCACGTGCTAGCGTGCCAGAAGGTGATCTGTTGGCGCGTATCCAACAGGAACAAGACCGTGTGTTCCAAGCTTGGTTATCTAACCCAGATAAACTGGTTTATGACGAAGAATTGAATAAATTGTGGACTACTTTTGTCGCTAAGCGTGATGAAGTGTCTACCGAGCGTAACATGTTGACTCGTTTGATTTTGGGTGAACCAAAAGAGAACTATAAGAAAGCACGTAAGGCGCTGTTATTTAACATCAGCTGGTCTTTGTATCACCGCTGGAAGAGTAATGCGGCCAACAACTTCAAAGGGCTGATTCAGCACTTAGAAAGTTTGCCAAAGTCTGTAACTCAAGCTAAATGGCCTGAGCTGAATCAGCTGACCGTACTCGATGTGGTTGTGAATGAAGAGCTGCGTGAAGACTTTATTTGGCAATGCCATAACATTCTGATCTTCAATGCCTTGTACGACAACGTTGTCGGTAGCTTAGCGTCAATCGCGAAAGAAGCCATGATGTCGAAGAGTTTGTCACGTAATTCAGTGAACAACCTGCTGCACAAGTCAATTGACCATGCAATGTCGACACAAGATACCTCGAACGACAAAGCTAAGTTCTACAAGTGGCTTAAATACTTCATGGGTCAATCGAACCGTGCAGATTTATTAGTCCGCGTAGAACAGTGGAAGAGTGTGGGTTTTCCACAACTTAACGACAGTCTATTCGTGGTACTGACTTACTTCTTCGAACGTCTACTGCCTGAGTATTTCGATAGCGAAAGCGATACCAGCAAGTACACTGGCGCGATCAACCCTGTGCGTATCGGTCGTCGTAAGGACTTCTGGAACCGCTTGACCATGGGTTATCAGGATCTATTGATCCAAAAAGTGCTGCGTGACGAAAAACGTAAAGGCAACATGACTTGGGAAAATGTGGTTAAGCAGTTCTTTACCCATTTCGAAGAGATCAATGGCGACAAAATGTCGGCTAACTTGCTCAACTTCCCTGGCTTCCGTTTATCGATTGAAGACGCGTTAGATAAAGGCATTCGCCCATGTGGTTTGATCACAGGTATTGCTGACTTTAAAGAAAAAGGTCAAAAAGTACGTGTGGGTGTGGCTGTGTCTAACACCGCATTCCAAGCCGGTGCATTTGATATGGCTAGTGCCGAGAAATTCTCAGCGCTGTTGATCGAGTGTGCTAAGCGTAAATTACCCGTTGTGTGCTTTATCAGTTCAGGTGGTATGCAGACTAAAGAAGGTGCCGCGGCGCTATTCTCTATGGCTGTGGTGAACGACCGTATCACGCGCTTTATTCGTGATAACGAATTGCCTGTACTGATGTTTGGTTTTGGTGACTGTACTGGTGGTGCGCAGGCGAGTTTTGTGACTCACCCATTAGTGCAAACTTACTATCTGTCTGGCACTAACATGCCATTCGCAGGCCAAATGGTAGTGCCAGCTTACTTACCATCAACGGCAACCTTGTCTAACTACTTGTCAAAAGTACCTGGCGCAATGGCGGGCTTAGTCCATAACCCTTTCAGCGACAATTTAGACTCTCAGTTAGCGGGTATCGATCCTCTGATGCCAATGCCTTCGGCAAAAATTAACGACGTGATCATCAATGCACTGTCGACCTTAGTGGTTGAAGCAACTGTTGAAGAAGAAGTGATCGTGCAGAACGATCCACGCCAGTTAATGAAGCCAATTAACAAAGTATTGGTTCACGCCCGTGGTTGTACTGCGGTGAAATTGATCCGTAAGGCGCATGACAATAATATCAATGTGGTATTAGTGGCGTCGGATCCTGATATGACATCAGTGCCAGCGGACATGCTCAAAGATTCTGACAAGTTAGTTTGTCTCGGTGGTAACACCTCGGATGAAAGTTACTTGAATGCTTACTCAGTGCTGAAAGTGGCCGAGTATGAGCAAGTGGATGCATTACACCCTGGTATCGGTTTCCTATCAGAAAGCCCGCAGTTTGCTGCACTGTGTGTGAATAACGGTGTTAACTTCGTCGGTCCTAGCGTGCATTCAATGACGACTATGGGTAACAAGTCGAACGCAATTAAGACATCGCAAGCGCAAAATGTACCTGTAGTGCCAGGTTCTCACGGTATTCTGACCAATGCAGAGCAAGCCGTTAACGTGGCGAGCGAGATTGGCTATCCAGTACTGCTTAAAGCGGTACAAGGTGGTGGCGGTAAAGGTATTCAGGTTGTGAAACGTCCTGAAGACATGATTGGTCTATTCCAAAAAACCGCAACCGAAGCGGCAGCTGCCTTTGGTAACGGTGACTTGTACTTAGAGAAATATGTGACATCACTGCGTCACATCGAAGTGCAGTTACTGCGTGATAAGTTCGGTAACGCGAAAGTATTAGGTTTGCGTGACTGTTCGGTTCAACGTAATAACCAAAAAGTAGTCGAAGAATCTGGTTCAACTATGTTGCCAGATGAGCTGAAGCGACAAGTGCTGGCTTATACTCGTGCCTTAGGGGACGCGACCGATTACATGGGCGCAGGTACCGTTGAGTTTATCTATAACTTAGATGCCAACGAAGTGTACTTCATGGAGATGAACACGCGTCTGCAGGTTGAGCATCCAGTCACGGAAGCGACTTCAGGTATTGATATCGTTAGTGCGCAGTTTGATATTGCCGCTGGCCGTTCAATTGAAGCATTAGAGCCTAAAGAAATTGGTTATGCGATGGAAGTACGTGTAACCGCTGAGAAAGCGGCGCTCGATAGCCATGGCATACTGCAGTTGATCCCAAATCCGGGCAAGATCACTGAATGTGTCTTCCCTGAGCATCCAGATGTGGAAATCATTTCGATTGCAGCGCCAGGTAAAGAAGTATCGCCATACTACGATAGCTTGATTGCGCAAATCATCATGCGCGGTGAAAACCGTGAGGATGTGATTGCCAAACTGTACGAATACTTAGACAGCGTAGTGCTGAAAGGCATCGCGACTAACATTCCGTTACTCAAGCTTATTCTGAAAGACGGTACCTTCAACGAAGGTGTTTACGATACTAACTATCTGCCACGTTTAATGGCTGAGCTGGACATTCCTGCGTTGATCGCTGAAATGGAAGCCGCCGCTGAAACTGTGGAAGTGGACACTGAGTCACTGCGCGTTGGTGAAAGTAACGAACTGAAAGTGTTAGCCCAAGGCGCAGGTATCTTCTATACCTCTTCTGCACCGGGTGAAGCGGATTTTGTGAAAGAAGGTGACATAGTTACCGTCGATCAAACGCTAGCACTCACAGAAGCGATGAAGATGTTCTCGCAAGTGACCTTAGCCGGCTTTAACCGTCAGAGTGCGATTTTGTACCCTGAGGATAAGAAGTATCGCATCGAGCGCATCCTGAACAGCAATGGTCAGCAAGTGTCTCAAGGTGACTTACTGTTCGTGGTCTCGCCAGTAGAAGAATAAGCTCAGCGTTTAACGCCATAGCTGAATAAGAAAATACCCGCCATTGGCGGGTATTTTTTTGCTTCAAAATTATTGCCACTAAATTTTATGTCACTAAATATAGGCAAGCGAGCATGCCGCTCATAATGTGCATGACGTCTTTGATGAATCAGCTTAGCTTTAATAGATAAGCTCATAACTAACAAGTGGCCAATATCAGCTTTGTGCAATACGACCTGTATTTCTGATTAAGTCGGCAAAGAGTTTCTTTAATCTGTCGTTCGCCCATTTATTAGAACAAGCTGCATCAAGAATCCACTTCTAGCCTCGAGAATCAACGGAATCTCCATGCTTTATTCGTAGTATATAGAGGCTCATCAAACCTCATTTTAAGTTGAAACTGAGTCTAAAATGAGCGGCGTGTGGATAACTTTGGGGGTAAGTGGTGGGTATGATGTGGTTAGCTTGGAAGATATGAATTAACTGCAAATTTCCTTAAAATAGGGGTTGCACAAAATCTCCTGCTCCCTATAATGCGCATCCACTGACACGGCAGACAGCGAAAGCCAGCTGACGAGTTAGGTTGAATTGAGTCACTTTTAAGCATTTAATTCAAGCGCAGCAAGAAGTTGAAAATACTCCTTGACGCGAAACGGGAAATGCGTAGAATACGCAGCCCTAGCCAACTGGAAGCGTTCGGCGCTCAGTGTGGTACTCACGTTCTCTTACGAATATTGAGTTGCTCTTTAACAAGATAAAACAA
>NZ_JAUOEU010000009.1:0-149820 GCF_031932105.1 Shewanella sp. SP1S1-7 | reverse complement strand
AGAGGGAAGCTAGTGTTGATAGCCGGAAACATGCTGATTTTCTTGTTAATGAATTGGAAAGTGCTAAGAGTGAATTAGGGGCTTTTGAAACTTCGAAAATTAATAAAGATGAAGAAATATTTTCATTAAAGGAATTGCTTGCTCAGCATGAAAATATCAATAAATCTCAAGTAATTGAAATAATTAATTTGAAAAACAAAATTGAAAAAATAAATGTAGATGAAGGTTTGCATTTTACTGCAAAAGGCCTACGTGAGCTTGCTGGGGATCTTATAAGTAGTGAAAGCATGTTTTCTAATTCCGCTTATTTGACTGAAGATGAAAATAGAAAGTTGATAGTTGTAGAACCTGACATTATCAAAAGGCACTTCCCAAGCATTCTGAGCTATCAGGTTTTCAAAATATTAAATAAAACACCAATACAACAGAGTAAACTTGTTGAGTTACAGAGTAAACTTGTTGAGTTATTTCCTAAAAATAAATGTTCATTGGGTGAATTAAGGGTTGCTCTTTCAGAATTGATTAACACTGGTATGGTTGAAAAGACAGAAAAGGGTGTATATTTCTCAACTGAACTAGGAAAGAAAGTTGACTCTGAACTAAGCAAAAAGCAAAGTACCCGTTAACGGATACGCTTTCCTCCCGCTTAAAATCCCCGTATACCGATAAGCGCACTTAGCCAACGCTGTGAAGCGTAGGCACGTTAACCCGCCGTGAGGCAGCGTATCCCAAGGGGAAAACCATGCTTAAAAAATACCTGCCTTTTGTGGCGATTGCTGTCGGCGTTGTCTATGTCGCAAATCGCGTCCTGTCTATTCGCCGTTTAATTGGTTAAGGGTAGAACATGCGTACAACAGTTAAATTCCCATCTTTTCAAACGTTGCAGCAGATTACGCAGAAATTTACCAAGGCGAATTCAGATGCTGACGTGACCTTCGATGACATGGATGTCATCGTAGAGCCGCCATGGATGGCTTCACGGCGAGTCACGGAGGCAGTTGAATTCGGCGTACAAATGACAATGAATAAGCACTTAATTTTGTCTCTTTAACGTGCAGCTAATTCATTGTCTAATAGCAAAACAGCCGCAAAAATCTTTGCGGTTGTTTTGCTATTAGAAACTTTTTATCTGAAAGCCGCTATTTGAAACTCATCATCCCAAACTTGCTATTCAGCAACCATTGCCAATAACGCAGGTAAAAACTCGTTATCTAGTGCGGCGATTTCACTTTGCTCAACAAGCACTTGATTGAGGATGTCATGGTTGGTGAGGGGGTTGGCTAGCACCACGCGAAACACCACGGTTGCTTGCCTAAAATAGCGGGCTGGCTGAATGCGGGTGCGGGAGACGAAGGATTTACCCTGTTCGCGTTGGTGCTTTTGAATAAACTGAGTGAGGCCATCGAGCAGCTCATTAAAGCGGGCGACTCTTATCGTGTCTGCTTGCTCACAGGCCAGCTTCATGGCGGCTTGTACGCAGGCGGGGACATAACGGTAAGTCAGCAGACACAGTTCTGGTTCAGTGACCAGCTCAAAATCCTCATGGGCTTTGATTTGCTCTGCAAAATAGCGCGCTTTCTCAAGGCTGTTGTTGATTAAGATTTCATACCCATCGCGGCCGATGATCTGCAAGCAAGCGTGCACTAACATCGCCATGCCAGGGCGTGAACCTTCGAGCGTTTGGCTGCCTAAGTCCTTTGAACCACGGCGCAAAATATATTCGGCGTGATGGGCAATGGCGTGGGCGAACTCAGGGTCTTTAAATAACACCATGCCCGCGCCCATAGGCACGTACATTTGTTTGTGGGCATCGATGGTGACTGAATCTGCAAGTTCGATACCTGCGAGTAAGTGGCGGTATTTATTGGATAATAAACTTGCTCCGCCCCACGCTGCATCTACATGGAAATGACAATTTAACTCTTTTGCCAGCGCCGCTAATTCTGTCAGTGGGTCAACATTACCGGTTTCTGTGGTGCCAGCCACGCCAACAATCGCCAACACTTTGATATTTTTACTGGCAAGTTCAAGGGCGGCTTGGCGCATTTTCGCGACATCGACCTTGTTATCGCTGCCCGTGGGAATGCTGATGATATTGTCGCGGCCAATGCCAAGCAGATCGACGGCTTTGCCCAGCGAATAGTGACCGCGCTCCGAGACCAAAATCGCTAAATCGTCATAGCCATAGTGGCGCAGTGCCTTGAGTAATCCTTCGCGGCTGACGCCTTTAAACTCGCCATCGGCTTTTAATAATTGGTTACGGGCAATCCACAGGGCGGTGATGTTGGCCACTGTGCCGCCGGAGCAAAATGCGCCGAGGGAATGATTGGCGCTGTGCATCCAGCTTTGATAAAAATCCGTATCTTGGTCGTAAATCAAATGGTGCATCATGCCGAGCACTTGGCGCTCAAGCGGCGTAAAAGCCTTCGAGGTTTCGATTTTGACCAGATTTTGATTGAGTCCCACCATCATTTTCGACAGCGGCAACACAAAGTAGGGCAGTGCCGACGTCATGTGGCCGATAAAACTTGGTGCCGCTGTGTGTACCGAATGCGCCACCAGATTTTGCATAATTTCGTCGGTGTAATCGGAAACAAAACGCGGCTGAGTTGGGATCTCAAAGGCTTGAAAATCAGTTTCAATTTCCGACAAAGGTTTTTCGAGCGCGGCGATACTGTCACCCAAAAAGCCTGCTAAGTCCTCGGAGAGCTTCTGCTCGATAATACTCAGCGTTGATCCTGCATCTTCCGGTGCAGTAAAAATGCGGAGCAGACTTTCTTCGGATGCTGTGGCTTGGCGAGGGAGTTTCTGGGTCATGGGGCTTGCCGTCTATTAATTTTTATAGTGAAACCGCAAATTTGCTCGAAGAGTATAACGGACCAGTGACTCTCAAAATGTTCAATCAGCGGAATACCAAAAAGGGAGCTCACTTTACTGCAAGGCCTTTTAGGCATCAAGCACTAAAATTTGTGTTACCAAAGCGTTGCGGCCTAAATAAGCAAAGGCGCCGTTATGGCGCCTTTATGTTTAACTCGACGAGCCGCTCATTAAGCCTGAGCATGAGTCCTAAAATTCATGTTAGCCCTAAAAATTAGCGCTGGCCTAACATGAGTACCGCGCCGATATTTCGGGCGGTATTACTAAGGTTTAGCTTGGCATTGGCCAGCACATCATCGAGCGGACTTAAGTGCGGGATAATAGGGAAGATAGCCGCCATACCGTGATCCAATATGGCATTGGCGTTGTCACCTAAGCAGCCCGCGATACCGATAGTCGGAATACCCTGCAGTTTGGCTTGCTTTAACACGCCCATCGGGGTTTTTCCAAACACGGTTTGACCGTCGATGCGGCCTTCACCTGTGATTACTAAATCGGCGCCACGGATTTTGTCAGCAAGGCCAACGGTTTTCATTACAATTTCAACTCCAGGTTTAAGCTCGGCACTTAAAAAAGCCATCACGCCAAGGCCCATGCCGCCCGCAGCGCCTGCTCCCGCATGTTCACGGTGATCTGTCATGCCATTGCGGGCAATTACATCGGCATAATGGGATAGCGCCGTATCGAGCTGCTTAACCATCGCAGGCGTTGCGCCTTTTTGCGGACCAAAAATTGCCGAGGCACCACGCTCACCGCACAGTGGATTGTCAACATCGCAGGCGACTTCGAAGTTGCACTCACGTAACAGCGGATGAGCGTTCGAGACATCGATTTGGGCAAGGTTCGCTAGCGCCGCGCCGCCAGAAGGCAAGGTTTTACCTTGGCTATCGAGCAATAAAATGTCCAGCGCTTGGGCCATACCCGCGCCGCCATCGTTGGTGGCACTGCCGCCTAGTCCTAAAATGATGTGCTTTATCCCCCGATTAAGCGCATCACAAATCAGCTCGCCCGTGCCATAACTGGTGGTGATCAGCGGATTACGTTGCTCCCTTGGCACATGGTGCAGACCAGAGGCCGAGGCCATTTCAATCACGGCAATCGCGCCAGTACTCATATCAGCGACTGAGCCACTGTTTAAGCCAGAATTTGAATCACTATTTGAGCCATAGTTTGATCCATTGCCGAGAATGCCTTCACCAAGAATGCCATAGTGCGCTTGCACCCTATGCCCCAGTGGACCCATGACCTCTAGGCTGACAATACTGCCGCCCGTAGCATCGACCATAGATTGCACTGTGCCTTCGCCGCCATCGGCAACGGGAATTTTGACTATGTCGCAGTCGGGGATCACTTGTCTTAAGCCTTGCTCGATGGCGTTGGCCACTTCGAGTGCGCTTAAGCTTTCTTTAAATGAGTCGGGGGCGATAACTATTTTCATTAAAAATCCTACAGCTAAATGGGATAAAACAGGGCTCAATGTTGAACACTAAACCCAATGCCACTTACGTTGGGTACTACAGCTTTCCTGTGCAAACACTGAAGGATATAAACGTATTAATATCCTTCACTGGCACATTGAACTGTTGCAATTATTTGGGCGATAACAAAGATATCTTGAGCGCGGTTTGCGCCCAAGGGACAAGCTTGAATCAAGGTTAAATCACTAATTACTAATCACTATCAGAGCAAGACTAAGCTGAGCACATACACAGTCAACATGGCGGTGATACCTTGAATAAGGGTTGCCATGGTTTGTGCTTTGTAAGCTTGTTTCACACTCATGCGGCTAAATTGGGTGACGACCCAGAAGAAGCTGTCATTGGCGTGGGAAACCGTCATTGCACCGGCACCAATCGCCATAACCGTCAATACGCGGCCCATATCGCTGCCAAGGCCAATATCACCGAGCATAGGCGCAACCAGTGCCGAGGTTGCGACTAATGCTACAGTCGATGAACCCTGCGCGGATTTAAGCGCAGCGGCGACGATGAACGGCATAAAGATACCGATACCGAGTGCCGACAATGATGTGCCTAAAAAGTCACCGATAGGTGTGGCTTTTAAGACAGCACCAAAGGCACCGCCCGCACCTGTGATTAAAATAATCGGCGCGGCTGTGACTAACCCTTGGCTTATGCGCTCGCTAAATTCGCTGATCTTATTCTCACCCTTTAATAACGACAGGGATAAGAATAGGCCAATCATCAGAGCGTTAACGGGCTGACCGAGGAACACTAGTACGTCAAATAACCCTGCTTTACCTAAAGGCGCTGAAGGGAAGTTAGCGATAGAACCTAAACAAATTAATACGATAGGCACAAAAATCGGTGCGAAGGCTTTTAATGGGCTGGGCAGGGTGCCATAGCTTTTTTTCAGGGTTTCATAGTCGCTCGCTTCCGCTTTAAGCTCCTCTGCGCCTTCACCATCTGGCTCAACATCGGCAAAACGGTTCGCCCATAACATGCCTGCTAATGCGGCTACGGCGGCCACAAAAAGACCCACGCCAATCACTAAGCCCAAGTTCGACTCTAAGCCTAAGTTACCCGCGGCGGCGATAGGCCCCGGTGTTGGCGGTACAAAGGTGTGAGTGGCATACAGGCCCGTGGCCAAGGCAACGCTCATGGAGACGCTAGAGACCTTCATACGGTTGGCCATCGATTGTTTTAGCGAGTTTAAGATCACAAAGCCTGAGTCACAAAAGACTGGAATAGACACTAGGTAGCCGATGACCGACATAGTTAATGTCGGGAAGCGTTTACCTAATACCTTGATCACCACATCAGCCATAGTAATGGCGGCGCCGCTTTTTTCTAAAATGATACCTATGATAGTCCCCAAGACGATCACAAGGCCGATATAACCTAAGATACCGCCAAAACCTGTAGTGATGGTTTTAGCGATTTCTCCGCTCGGTAAGCCATAGGCGAAAGCCGCGATAAAGGCGGCCAGAATTAAGGTTAAAAAGGGGTGGAGTTTAAATTTTGAGGTCGCGATAACAATAAATGCAATCACGCCGATAAGAATAAGCACTAAGTTCATATTATGTCCCGTTCAGTTCTTGGCTGAAGTTTTTGAGTAAGTTTTTTGACTTATATTGTAGGGCGCAGTGCTTATTTGGGCCTGAGTCCAAATGAGGGCTGCTTTAAGGTTATCCTATTTTAAGATCATCCTATTATTGTGCAGGCATGCTTGAATAGCTTTGGCTAAATCCACGGAATTACCGCGTTATGTTTCGCCATTTTTGTGCTCACGCACAAAAATGCTTAGGTGAATTCGAATGTAAGAGGAGGCGTTTTGTCGATAAGGGGGGCTTGTCGGTAAGGGTTGGCAAATAGGGCTATTTGCCAACCTTAAATAGGAGGAACTTGGCTTAACTCGTCGTTTTATTGGCGACGAATAAAAGATTCGACATAGGCAGCGGTGCGAGCATTGAGTATCGGATCGGCAGATGCGGCAATGCCCTTAGGTAATAACAGCGGGTTGAAAATGCCTTTATCGCACTGTTGCACTTGGGGATCGCTATCTCGCTCACCGTTAATCACCACTTGGCCAACCAGCAAACGCTGGCGAGTCTCAGGCCAAATCACGGTAGGGTCATTAATCTCATCGCCCGTTTCAGCCAGTTGAATATAGAGGTTCCATTGTGCCGGCTGGGTTTTAATGCGCTCGAGCAATTCTGCCTTTAAAAAATCGTCACCCAGATTAGCAAGTTCGCTGGCTGATAGCGCAGCTGTGCCCGCGACAGGTTCAAAAATCCACTTTCCCGCAACCGTTTCACCTTGCTGAGCACCGCCTTTTTGGGTGCTAAACAGGAAACTATTCACGCCATAGTAGCGGCTGTTGGCAAAACTAGGGCTGGGAGGCTGCTGTTTGACATAGTCGAAAAAGGCTTTAGCGCGGGGTTGATTGTCGATAAGCCACTGTTTACCTTCCGCGCCCTGTTTCACTTTAGTCTGAAAGGTAAAAAAGTCTTCTAGATTACTGGCGAAGAAAACGGGGACGTTAGTGGTAACAAAGTTAAGGTTTTCTTTATCGCCATCTATTTTGAGTGACATAAAGCGCCCAGCGGTTTTATCGGAGATCTGTGGATTTGTGCCACCAAGGGAAAAACGGGCAGTAACTTTAATGGCATCTTGATTAAAAAACGGAATCGCCAGTGTTTGTTGTAATTGCGGATCCGGTTTAAAACTGCCTGAGGTGCAAAATCCTTTCGTGTGATTACGCAGTTTTACCTTTTTACCCGCCTCGCGACTTGCCGCATCGGGCGTGCCATTAACGGCATCAACCAGCTCTGGAATGGTTTTTTCGGCGGCGACTAATGTCGGTGAAGTCAGCGCTAAGCCTGTGATGAGGCAGGCTTTGGCGAGTAAAGTCAGTTTGAATGGGGTCATTGCAATTCCTTTCAATGGTCTAGGTCGAGCGTTCGACATGTCGACGCGAGATTGTTATTAGAAACTATAGGAAAGGGGATACGGTATAAATCTTTCAATCGATCTGTTAATTAATGCCTTACTGACTCAATTGCATAGGAAATAACACCCGTTATCTTGGGGTTGCCGAAGTATCAAGCAGTTGTCCAAGATACAGGCTCAATAATCCATGCAGGGATTGAATATCGGCTTGGGTGATTTGCTGAATTTTATCGAGGCGATATCTAAGTGTGTTGCGGTGTATAAACAGCGCATTCGCACATTGCTGTGCATCACCAAAGTGGGTGATATAGGCGGCTAAGGTTTTGCGTAACTGGCCGTTTTTATCGGCTTTGGCGAGTTGCTGATAGGGTGACGCTAGTGCCTGACCACGCCAGTCATGTTTAAGTCCCGCAAGTAGTACTTGCAGGGAATAATCTTCGAACAGGTATTTATTACCCTCTGCATTGCGCTGTTTACCTAGGGCTAAGGTTTCTTGTGCGGTTTGATAGGAGCGCGCTATACCGCCTTTTTCAGGGAAAAAGTGGCCTAAGGCAATTTTAAAGTTTAAATCCATTTGGGCGGGTAAGCGTTGTAACAGCTTATCGATGCGTTGATTTTCAAGCTCAGGATCCCATTGTTTACCATCTAAAAAAGCGGGTTTAAGGATCACTAATTGCGACATTGAGGTCATGGCAATCAAGTTGCCACGGTCAGGGTATTGCAATAGATGCAGCACTTGTTTGAGGGTTTCACTGACTCTGGGGCTGCGTTCATCGGCGGACTGAGTGGAAGCTTCTGCTAAGTACAAGGCCGATGAGTTGGCGTCGGTCTTTAAATGTTGTTTTTGGGTGTGTTTCTCGCTGATCTCAATAATGGCCGCGACCCGTGGCAGGCTGATATCAATTTCTAACTGTTTTGCCCAGCGGTGCAACTGCTCATCGTCGGTTTCAGCTTTGATCAACTGCAAAATAAACTCTTCGCGCTGGCGATTCTCCCACTGCAATTTATCCTGCAGGTTGGCTTGTTCAACAATCATTTCGGCGGTCATTTTGAGTAATTCACCGTAATGGGTAAGCTCACTTGGATCGCCAGTAATGCCGACAACACCTATGATTTGTCCTTGATAATGCAAGGGTAAATTGATGCCAGGTTTTACGCCATGTAGCCCAGAGGCCACTTCTTGGCTTATCTCCACATTGCGATTTTGGGCAATGGCCAGCAGCGCGCCTTCGTGGGTTGAACCAATACGTTTAGGATCGCCTGAGCCTAAAATTACTCCTTGGCCGTTCATCACATTGATATTGTGGCCAATGATTTTCATTGTGCGACTCACAATCTGTTTAGCGATGGCAGAATCAAGCAGATACATATGAGTGCCTAGTGTGGTTGAAGGTTTAACAGGGATGCAATACGCATTCTTAATCTGGGTAGCATATCGCGTTCAAACTCAGGATGCTGCTTAAGCCAGAGATTATTGCGTGGGCTCGGGTGCGGTAAGACAAAATATTTAGGCCAATATTGCTGCCACTGCGCGCACGCTTGGGTCACTGTGATGGGTCTCAGTTTGGGGATGGTTTTTGCTTTGGTGCTGGACGATACATTCGTGCTGGTTGTTTGGACCTTGCTGAGCGGTGAAGTGAGGTTTATGGCCACGGACGATTCACGCGGTAGATGATAATCGATGGCATATTGGCCGAGGATCACGATTAGCTCAATTTGTGGCATTAACGCAAGTAAGGCTTGATGCCAAGTGGCGGCGCATTCGGGGCGCGGTGGTTTATCACCCTGCTTTTTACCGTTTTTTTCGATACTGCCCGGAAAACAAAATCCCATAGGGACAATGGCAAAAAGGGCAGGGTCGTAAAATTGCTCACGGGTGACATTCAACCAAGTGCGCAGCCGTTCACCGCTGGCATCGTCAAATGGGATCCCTTTATGGTGCGTTTTCACGCCCGGAGCTTGGCCCGCAATCAAAATCCGCGCTTGGCTACTGGCCTGCAATATCGGTTTGGGCGCTAAGGGCAAATCAGCCTGACATAAAGTACAGGCGTTAATTTTTGTCAGCAGCGCTGTCATTGATGCAGAACTGGGCTGCGATACCGTTTCGCTTAGCGGCGATGACGCCGGCGCGTTAGTGCAATGTGTTTTAGTCAAAATTTGTCTTAGTCAGTAGTCAGTGCCCGTGGTTAATGATAAATGTCATCGCTCATTCATGGTCGCTCATTCATTTTCAATCAGGATTGGAACATCATCGCCGTTTGATATAGCCAGTAGCCAAAAAGACCGTAGCCAAACAGCAAGCTTATATAACTTAATAGTTTAGGCACTCTACTTGGGCTTGAAGCCAAACAGATATGGGCCAGCACAAGGGTAAAGAAGGCTAGTGGGGCAATCACATAGCTCAAGGCGAGGATAAATAATGCCCCTAGGCTGATGATCCAATCGGCATTGCGATTGCTGGGTTTATCGATTTGGCACAGTTGTAGTGGCAATAATATCAATCCAATCCCCACACAAATAATGCCTAAGTTCAAGGCGAAATCACTCCAACCTCTGTGATCATAGATGGCTAAGGCGACGGCAATCAGCGGAACGATTAAGGCGCTTAATACATGGCGTTTGGCAAAGGTGGCGCTGCGATATTGACCCGCAAAAAAGAACAAACCCTGCAAAAATAAATTGATTAAGGTAAAGCCGCCGAGGCCGAGAATGATAAACAGGCTGGCGGTGCCGCCCGAGGGGTCGAACGCCAAGGCGGGTAAGGGCAATAGACTCAGCCCCAGTAGGGCGGGAAGCGACGACAAGCACTTAGATTGGCAGAGGGGAGAATAAATACGCATGGGCTCAGAGGATTAACCAAAAGATTGAATTAAGATCCGCTAAAGTGAGCTAAAACTCAAGGAATAAGGTTTTTATGGGCAGACTTTTGCGCCAGAGTCTGATCTTATTCAAGATTTTTACTTTTATCTGGGCTGATGTAATGATTTTACATCTGACTTTGCATGTGACTGCCGCGGTTAAACAAAAGCCCGCAAGATGCGGGCTTTTGGATTGTCTATCGTTGAGGATTAGAGCTTGTAGCTCATGCTTAACATGATCATCTGCGCTGTATAGTCATGGCTATTGCTGCCAAAGCCTACGACGTTCCAAATGCCATCAACGGCGATATCATTGGCAGCGTCATTGTCCTTATAGTTCTCAATTTTATAATCCAAGCGCAGCGCCATTTTCTCGGTGGCTTGATATTGAGCGTATAAGTTAATGTTGTGCACTTTGGCAAAATACTCACCATAGTCGCCTGTGATACCTTGTCTCACTTGGGTGTTACTGTTGGAGTCTGAATAGGTGTAATCCAGTCCCATGCGTAACTTGTTCTCAAGTAAGTTGTTGTAGCTAATGCCTGCGCCGACAACATCGACTTTATCTTCAATGAAGCCCATCCAGGTTGGGGTGCTGTAGTTGCTGCTACCCGCCTGTTCAGATTCAATGATTTGATAGTTATAGAAGGCGGTTGCCAGTAAGTCATCGGTGATCATATAGCTGATGTTGGCATCATAACTGGTGTCTTTTGACTCAGTTAAACCGATGACAGTATCTGTGTAGTCATCGAATGCGTAACGGGCACCGAAATCTAGGGTCAGGCTTTCGATAGGCGAGTGAGTGACTCGTGCTTCCACTTGGGTTCTGTCACGGTTCGCCAGATTGTACTTACGCAACAGGCTGTTGGTTTCAGAGGATGTCCATTCAGAGGCTTGATATTGCGAGCCATCACGTTGACCGTAACTGCCCTTAACCCACATATCCCAAGTTTCGAAGCTGTTGACTCTAAAACGCGCCCAAACCGTGTTCTCATCCGTGGTTTCACGGTCTTGATAATTACGTTCGTCACGTTTGAAGTCATAGCCACCATCGAGTTTCATGCCGCTGGTAATACGATAATCTGCGGCCACTTTGAAGCGTTGGCTGGTGTTATCGTAAGGGGTGTTGTAGGCCACCTTACCGTTGACATTGTTGATGCTGACTTGGGTCCACTCCTCAATCTGCGTATTGTTATCGCGGTCGTTATAGTCGTAGCTACCACTTAAGCGCAGTGAGTTGGTGACTTTGCTGACCACTTTTAAGTTTAAGCCGATAAGATCGACCTTGGCATCTAGGGCTTCAGTTGGCACTTGATAACCATAACCTGAAGTCACTAACGCTTGGTCTTGACTCATTTGTCCTGCAAGCACGCGAGCCGATAACACATTGGTACTGTCGTTGTATTGGCCCATTAACGAGACTGTGTGTGACTGATTGTCTGGATCAAGGGCGATAGAGCCCGTGGTTTGCGCGCCAAAGGTTGGATTAAATGCACTGTCGAAATTTAACTGGTTGTACTCGTTCTTAAAAATCGAGCCATTGTAGTTAAGTGCAGTGAACCAGTTGTCGCCTTTAAGCTTGATACCCGCTTCAATGGAGTCAGTGGTGTAATCAACAGGCTCGGCTAACATCATAGATTGGTTGAAGAATCCACCTGATGCTTTTTTCAAGCCAGTTTTTTCTTCACGCAGGTAGCTCACATGTGTGCTCCACAGCGACTCGCCTTGATAATCAAAACCAAGCCCTGTGCGCTCACGTTTAAGCGACAGTTCTAAGGCGTTCAGGCTGTCCATCAGTAATGGCATTTGGCTGCTTGAACCCGCCGTCACCCAGTTGTCTGGCAGCGTTAAATTATCGCTGCCCACACCCGAGTAGGGCGTTAAGGCACTGTTGCTGTTGTAAGTGGCAATCTGGCGATAGTTCACATTGACATTGTACTGGCCTTGTTTGCCGGCATTCACCTCTAAGCGGCCGCCATCCATGCCCAGTTGATAGGCTTCAATGCTGGCGCGATAGCCTTTCTCACCGCGAAAGGTGACATCAGCATCCAATTTCCCTGCGACTTCGTTTGAAGTCCCAAAGGCATTCGCCGAGCGAATATCCTCTTCGCTGTTATAACCGACACCCACACCCACAGTGCCCGATGTACCCGTTTCAACAACGCAGCCTTTACAGCTCCAAGCGGACATTTTGACTTTTTCTGTATTGGCATTGGCTAAGCCATACCCGTCGGCCGCTATTGCAAAACCTGTGTTTGCTAGTAACGCCAGAGTGATCAAATTGAGTTTAAATTTCATTTTCTCGTCTCCTTAGCGCTGTAATAGCTTGCCAGATGGATGGTTTGAACCATGGACCTGACTGTGGCAATTTAAACAGCTTCTTCCACCCGTAAAGGCATTGTCGCCGACGTTTGAACCTAAACCAGTGTTACCTAAGTAAGCATTGCTGGCGTGGCCATCGCTAGCGTGACATTGCTGACACAGCTGCGGTGCGCGGGTTTTCAACATGGCATCATTCACACTGCCGTGAGGATTGTGGCAAGTCACACAGTTCTCAGTGACGGGTGCATGTTCCCACAGTTTGGGGCCGCGTTTTTCGGCGTGGCAGGAGTAACAGGTTTCGTTAATGCTCGGCTTGTTCAGATCGGAATCTGTCATGCTCCCATGGGGATTATGGCAATCGCTACAGGTCATTTGAGCCCATTTTAATGGGTGGCTTGAGCGTTTGTTCATGTCTGCTTTTTGCTTAGTGTGGCAGCTAGTACAGACTTCCATTTCGGTGTTTTTTGATAACACAGGATCTTTTGCCACATGTACTTGGTGGCAAGAGGCACAAGCGACATCGGCATTGTCATGGTGACTGCCGTTCCAAGACACACGTTTATCATCTTGGTGACAGCTCATACAGACACTGTTTTGTTTTTCAGCACTTAAGGTCGATTGCTTACCGAAAGTGATCATCGGCTCATTGCCGCCTTTATTGTGTTGACCTAAAGGACCATGACAGGCTTCACATTGCAGGCCAGCCATTGGGCTTTTTGATGAATCAATGGCGCCGTGGACACCTTTGAACAGGTCCATCACTTTTTCAGATTTTTTATGGCACATCAAACAAGAATCGGCGCCTTTAGGGGAGTAGTTGCCTTCGGCAAACTTCTTATCTAAGGTGGCTTCGACTTGCTCTGGCGTCATTTTCGCATCCCACTTCGACGCATAAGCGTTTGGTGCGATGCATAAAGACATGACTGCTGACATTGCCATGGTGATGACAAGTGCCGGCAGTAGGTTTTTCATTTTTAAGCTGTTCTTCATAATAGGCTTCCCAATTTGTCCCAAAAAAATTCAAGAAAGGGGGAGCGAGCTCCCCCTGCTTGGGCAAATTACATTTTCACCTGAGTGTGATCTGTTGGTGTGGGTTTGTGACAGTAGAAACAGGTTTCTGACTGCGCCGCTTGGTTAGCTTGAACATAATCACCATTCACAATTGCGCCCATATTTTCTAAGCCGTGGCCAATAGATTCTGGCGCGTGGCATGAAGTACAAGTTGCCGTGATTGGCGTGGTGTATTTACCTGCAGAAGTGGCCAGTGCACCCTTCACTTTGAACGCGTCTAGATTGAAGTCGTTGTGGCACTGAGTACATTCTTTGATAACGCCTTGCTCACCGTGAACTACGTGCAGTTTCATTTCGAAACCACCTTTGTTTGCACCAGATGCATACGTACCATCAGGGGTATGACAAGCCACACAAGCATCAACACCGACGATAGCTTTACCGTTCGCATCTTTAGCATGTGAAACTTGTTCAGACATTACAAAGCCTGCATGGTGTCCTTTGTGGATTTCGAAGGTATCGCTGTGACAGCCTTGGCAGGTACTGAAGTTAACAGAGTTAACATGGCGCATGCTTGGGGCGTTGCCTGATTTTGTGCCAAAGGCGAGCTCAGCTTTCATACTGGTTGTCACGCTATCAGCGGTACATGCGGTTAAGCTAGTACCAGTGCTACACATTTCCAGACCGATAAAGGTAAAGGCCGTATCTGTATCGCCAGCACCGAAAGGCAGGGCAGGTGTAGTGAAAACCAGTTTGCCGTCAACTAAGGTCACGCCATCTTGCAGTGCGCCATCTTTGACTAAGTCTTTAGCAATTTTCGCAGCACCACTACCAGGGCTCTTGTTGTAACCCATAATTGGGAAGTTAGGGCCAACGTTAGTGACAGTTTCTAAACGTTTAATCTTGTCTTGAACCGTTGCCGCATCAATCGCGTTACCGTCTTTGTCAAAGACAGACACAGTTAATACCGCAGTATTGTCTTCTTGACCCGCAAGCGTTGCAGACATACCTAACTGAGCGATAACGGCTTTCTTGTCAGCAGTCTTGCCTGTGTGTAGCTCAGCAGTCCAGTCGCTGTTATGACAAGCGATACAGTTAGAGTTATCTAGCTGTTGTGAATGGCCTTTACCTGCGGCGAAGTCCACTGTGCTATGACAGCTTCCACAGGTAGCGGCAGTTGGAATACGTGACCAATTACCCCAATCTGGCGCGGCATCGTTTGCAGCATGACAGCTTTGGCAGCTTTCCAATGAACCTAAGGTCAGGTCTTTGTGTTTAGCGTGAACGAGAACATTGAACTCTTTACCTACGCCAACTTTGCCTGCTGTGTGGCAAGTTGCACAGTAGTTAACATCTGAGTACGCGCCGCCGTGTTTCACATTGGTTAAATCTTGGTGACAGGTATTACAGCTTTCAGTGGCAACAATTTTGCGGCTGTATGTCGGTGCTGCACCGGTATCGGCCGTAAAGTCGACAAAGGCGTTACTGTTAGGGACTTGAGTACCATCGGGTAACGGCGTGTTATAAGCGCGGATTAACACCCTTTGAGCTAACTGATCGTTGTAGGTGATTTTAGCGTTAGCGGTCAGGTTCATGTTGAAGGTATAGCTGTAGTGACCGTTTTTCTGGTCAACAAAGGTCCCTGGGCATGTTGCTGCCACATCACAGGTTTCATCACCAAAGTATTGCCATTGTGAGGCATTACCGGCACCTGTAGCACCTTGTGGGATCAACTGTGCTGCGGCGAAGCGCATTTTTTGGAGACCAACGACGGGTAAATCATCTTCGTTAGTCACGGTAAACTCAACACTCGGTACACCGTTAGTGACGACAGATTTATCAAACGTGAAATTAAGGGTTTGAATCGCTGGAGCAGGTTCGCCACCAGGTTCACCGGGATTACCATCATTACCATCGCTGCCACCACAGCCAGTTAAGGCCATAGTGACTGCACTTGCTGCTAACAGCAGTGCGATTTTAGTTGTTTGTGCGTTCATCATTTTTTTCCCTGCATAGGTTTGGCATTGCTTAAACGCTGTGTTCTAGAGCCAACAGATTCTATGTCTGTGTTTTTGGTCACTAGAAGCGACTTAAGTGGATGCTGGAAATAGAATTCCCCAAGGAAAGGCTAACCTAACATGACCTTAAAATCTCCAAGGCCTTTGCTAATGTGTGACTTGGATCTTTCTATTTCTAAAGAGGTATTTAAAGCGAGAGGTAAAAACGATTTCAGATCAAAAAAACAGCGGATTTTTAAATGGCAAGAATATAAAGAGAGAGGTAAAAACCTCTCTCTTTAGTAACGATAAAACATTGCTCTGAATGAGAGCGTTATATCTGCTTAATTACCGTGAACTTTACTTAATTGAGCTGGGGTATGACAAGTTGCACAGCTTTCTGATGCACGAGTTTGCACATCGGCTGCACTACTGCCATTTAAAATACCACCGTTAGTCTCAATGTGAGATTTTGTCGCATCACTCAGATATTTTTGGTGACAGCTTAAACACGCACCCGCATCTGAAGATACCCAAATATCGGCACCGTTATTATTGATATCACCGTAGCGCCATGTGCGATTAGGCTGACGTCCTAAGGTAATACCTGTAATGACGTTTGCTTTATCAACTGTATGGCATGTCGCACAATCGGTTTTTAGCACAGTGCCTGATTGTACACCCGCATATTTCAGGTAATGGCCTTCACGTTCGTGAGCTTTCCACGCAAAGCTAGTTGGGATCTTACCGCCAGGATAGTTGGCATCACTTTTCAAGGTTTTATCCGAAGTATGACAAGTTTGGCAATTTACACCGTTGTCATAGTGGTGGATTTCTTGATTGTGACAACCTTGACACTTAGTTGCATCAATAATGTCGCGACGTGTCGCTGCCTTGGCAGTGTTGTCCACTCCCGTATCTTTCCAAACGAAATGATATGGGGCTTGTTTAACCGCGACTTTACTTACACTGTCAGCAGAGCAATCTGTCATCGCTACGTCAGCAACGCCATAACCGCCATTGTTGAAGCACACTTCTAATGTTGACCACAGCTCGAATGTTTTACCATTTGCATCAGCGGGTAAACTGAACTTAGTGCCTGTTAATGAGTAGGTTTTATTCGCTTCATTATAGGTACCTTCACTTAAAGCGATACGACGATTGCTATAAGAGGCATCAGCATAGCTTGGGTAATCTTTATCAGAATCCCATGCTACGACAACGCGTGAGCTTTGATTTACGAAGGCTTTATCAATAGCATTGCCATCTTTGTCAACAACTTGGACATCAAAAGTGATTTTGCCCGTGTCATTCACGCCGACATTAGTGAACTTAATGCCCATGGCTTTAGTTTCTGTGTAAGCTTTAAGCACATCACCATGACGTTTAGCTGCACTACCTGTGCCATTGTATGGTTCAGTTGCATTATGACAAGCGACACAATCACTGCTGCTGTGGTGAGCTGATGGTTTTTCTGTGTGGCAACCAATACAGGCTTGATTGCTTAAGTCGGCTTTAAATAGATCAGCATTAGCTGGTGCACCCGCTCCTTCAACGTGACAGGCTGTGCAATCCGCTGCAGGTTTTAATGGGAAACCGACCTTGCCGTAGTCAATTACTTTGCCACCATAACCGACAATCTTGTAAGGGGCTGGTACTTCAGCTCCTGTCTCATCGAAGGTATGACGCTCGCCACCTTTGTGGATAGCATGGATCATGTAAGTGAATTCAATGCTATTACCTGACTCAGGATCGCCAGAGGTTGCCGTATGACAAGAAGCACAGTTTTCAATATCAACTCTACGGCCACCGTGTAACGCTAAACTTTCTGGCTGGTGACAGGTATAACAGGCTGTTATTGAAACAACGTTGCGGGTTTGAATACCTTCAGTTTTGCCTGTAGAAGGTTGCCAATCAAAATGGGCGTTGGCAGCAAGCTGTGGTAATTCAAGTTCTAATGTTGCCCGTTGAGTCGCTTCAGCACTGTAAGTAATCGCTAAGGGTTCAGTGACATTGGCGATATTGGCTTGATAGGTATAGCTATAGTTACCATCGCCATGATCCACTAAACAGGTATCACACTTGGCAGCGGCTTCAACGTTGGCTTGAAATTGAGCTGATGGATTGAGGTTATCCACGCCAGAAGGCGCTGTGCCAGGTTCTTTTTTGGCATTAATGTAGGCTTGCCATTGGTAACCGCGGTCGGCGGGTTTGGCTGGATCATCCGTTGCTTCAGTCACATGGGTGAGTTGTGCAATACCAAAACGTATGTCGTGAGTTTTATTTAAGCCTAGTACTGCAACGCCATTCGCATTTTCTAATGTGAAATCGACCGTAACTTTACCGGCATCGATAGTGGCATTAGTAAAACTTGCTTTCAGTGTAGGCGTTGTATCGATATTGACACCAACAACACCCGGTTTACCGTCTTCACCATCTTTACCGTCACTACCACCGCAACCGGCGAGTAGTAGAGAGAGTAAACCGGCACCCAACATCGCTTTTGTTGCGGCATTGAAATTGAACCGTTTCATCATGATATTTCCCTGCAATAGTTGTAATCATCATCAAACGCTTGGTAGATAAGAATAAATCTCATTACCCGCATAAGATGTGTGGAATTAGTTTTCCATCTGTAAGGCTAACTAAGTCACTGGTATTAATCAGTCACTTTAGGTGGGTAATGTGACTGAGATCTGACTATTTCTTTAGAAGTAGATGACTGCATAGTATGAGTTCCTTTTATATCTGCAGTTGCTGGCCTTTTTAGGCCAGCATCATAGGCTTAGTTTATGGGATGCACTTTTAACACGTCTGCGACTCCGCCTTGTCCATGACAGAAAGCACAGGTTTCAGTTCCTGCGGTTGCATCGGATTTTGTGCCTGCAAAAACAGCACCTTGCTGAGCCATGTGGTTATGAGTGCTGGTATCTGAATGGCAGTTGCTACACACAGCGGCAATCGGGCTGGTAAAAGTGCCGTTATCGAGGGCCAGAGGTTGTACCGCTGAATTTAAAGGAAGGGCGACGGTAGATATCCCCGCTGTATCGTTAACATGGCATTGGGCACAGTTACCGATGTTCCCTGGGTAGTTTAGGTTTTCAAAACCTGCGAATTGGCTGGTGTGAATACCGTGGATCAGCTGCTTAAAGTCAAATGACGTGGTGGAAGGATTTGCCGCCGTCGCATTAGCCAGCATATTGGCGTTATGACATAGCTGACATTGACCACCGAGATCGTTGCGTGAGCCGTGGATATTAAGCTTTTGATCGCCATGGCAATTGCCGCAGCTTGTATTACTAACAACAGTGCGACGACCCGTACTGCTTAATGCTGCCATATCAAAATAACTGTGGCTGGCTTTAATCACTAACACTTCCGCCAGTTCAGTGGTGCAATCAACGAGTACCTTGTCTTTGGCGCAGACTCGGCCTTGAATCGCGAGTCCGCCATGATCCGATTCAGTGCCTGCAGGCACAGTAAGACCCGAAATTGTATAGGTATAAATGCCATTTGAGCCTGATAAGGGTGTGGATTCCGGCAGCTTAATCGAGCGGGCAGAGCGAGTGGCATAATCAAAACTGGTTCCCCAGTTAGCATATACCCTTAAATCATTGATGAATTTTAGCTTATCGGCACTCTCGCTGTAGACGCTGCCAGTAGCTGGGTTCATCAATTTAACCGCGACTGTGACTGTACCATTGGCATCCATACTGGCGCTGGTGATGCTTGGGCTAAATTGCATCAGTGCCGCGGTTTTGTCTTCATCACTGTGAACGCTTGCGGTCCAGTCGGCATTATGGCACGCCACGCAGTTACTGTTATCGGCCTGCGCTGGATGTCCTTCGCCTGCGGGAAAATTGATTTGTGTATGGCAGGCGCCGCAGGCTTGCATGGTTGGGACTCTGTGCCAATTTTGCTGCTCAGCTAACTCAGCCTTATCGACATGACAGGTTTGGCAGTCACTGATGGGTTGCGGGAAACCGGTTAGATGTTTGCTGTGGATCATTTGCGGGAAAATATCCGCGGGGTTACTGACTTTTTTGCTGTTATGGCAAGTGACGCAGGTTTCGATTTGATTATATTTACTGCCATGGAAAGCAAGATTGCTGTGGCAACTATTACAGGTTTCTACTGTGACTAAGTTGCGGGTGTAAGCGACATTATCCCCAGAAGATTGCCAGTCATAATGTTGATTGGTAATAGGTAAGGGGGTGTTATCAGCAAGCTTATCGCCGCCGATTTTGACCACCATTCTTTGGGTCGCTTCGGGCATAAACGTCACCCCATTCATGCCATTAAACGGTGCGCTGAAGGTGTAGCTGTAGTGACCGTTTTTATGGTCTGTGAGACTGCCAGGACAAGTTGCCGCGCAGGTTTCGGCGGTAAAATGCTGCCATTCACTGCTATTACCCGCACCCGTATAACCTTGCGGCAGAAGCTGCGCCGCAATAAACGTCGCCGATGGGACACCAATTACGGCTTCATCATCTTGATTGCTCACTTGAAAATCCACTTGAGCAATACCATCTGCCATCTCAACTTTATCGACCGTGACCTTTAGGCTAGTGATGGTTAACGCGGGCGGTTTTGCGGGTTCGCCTGGATTACCATCTTGGCCGTTATCACCGCCACAGGCGCTTAATAGCGAGACTAAGACCAGCGTCAGACTGAATTTCGAGCTCATTTTTGCAAACTTGTTCATATTTCTATCCTTGGAATGCGCTGTCAGTGCCTAAGTTACATTTGGTAGCTTAAGGTCAAGCCTAAATAGTGAGCGTTGTAGTCGTGGCTCATATCCCCAAAGCTGAGTACGTTGGGAATCGTGTCCCAATATGTGCCTTGGTTTTGCCAGTTAGCATCTTGATACTTCTCGAATAACCAATCGACGCGTAGCGACATACTGTCGGCAAACTTATATTTGGCGTAGGCATTAATATTGTGTTTGCGGGCATAAAAATCGCCATAGGGACTGGTGATGCCGTAGACGATCTCGGTATCACTCTGTCCATCGGAATAGCTGTAGTCCAAGCCAATGTTGAGGTGATTATCGAACAGGTTTTGATAACTAAAACCTGCCCCAATTAAAGTCGATTTTTCCTCGGCAGTGCTGTACCAATCGGGCGTTGAAAAGTGGTTGCTGCCTGCTTGATCTGAATCGCGCCAATCTTGGTTAACAAAGGCACTGAAATGAAGATCGTCACTCAGCGCATATTGGGCCGATACGTCATAACCTAGGTAGGACACTTGAGTAAGACCCACTTGGGTGTGGTGATAATCGTCATCGACACTGTGCAAGCTGGCGCCCAGCGAGAGGCCGATATCAGTTTGATAATCAGTGTGTAAGGTGACTTTTTGCCTTTTTCTGTCGGCGAGGTAGGATTTACGCAGCCAAGGGTTGCTTTGGCTTTGAGTGGTAGTGACTGGATCGTATTCACTGCCATCGCGCTCTAGTGCTTCTCCTTTTAACCATGCTGACCAAGCAGGGGAATAGCGATAGCTCAGTTTGGCAAACACGCCGGACTCATCGACGGATTGGCGGTCGAGTTCAGTGTAATCGTTTTCGTTACGGCTGTAGCCTGCTTCTGCATAGGCGGCTGAAGTAAAACGGTATTTGCCTTTAAGTTCGAGTTTTTTGGTTCGCTTATCATAAAGGCTATTTTGAGCAGTGCCTTGGTTAATACTGTCGGTGATGACTTGTGGGAAGTCTAATTTGGCCGTTTTGTTATCTTTGTCTTGATAGTTGTAGCTTGCCTGTACACTTAAATCTTGGGTGATCCGGCCCGAATATTTAAGGATCATTTCAATAATATCCACTTGGCCATCTAAGGTATCCGCAGGCAGGACAGGTGACGGGCCATTGATGGTGGCTGGAATAAAAGTGTCATCTTGGGTCATACGGCTAAAGCCTGCGTGCATTAGCACATTCTGACCATTCGCCCCCCCAGAGGCTTCTGCGGCAACGCGATAGGCTTTACTGTCGGGGTCGGCCGCATTTTGACCTAAGTATGCCGCGCCAAAGGTGGGCGTGTAGGCTGATTGCCATTGCATGGCTTGGTGATCATTTTTATATTGGCTGACTTGGCTATTGATGCCAGCCTGCCAGCCTGTGCCATTAAAATAGACTCTGGCATCGATTTCATCGGTACTGTCATCAATAGGTTGGGCGAGCATAACGCTATTGGTGAGTATATTGGCGCTGGTCTTTTTGGCTCCGCTGCGGTCTTCATGCTGATAGTTTAATGATGCTTTGTAGTGACTGGTATTGTCACCTTCAGGTGATATTTTGCCCGCGTAGTAACCACCGATCATAAAGCGATCACGTTGAATACTTAAATCTTGGCCAACAAGGCTGCTCTGTAGCATAGGCATAGATTGTGTTGTGCCACCTGTTATCCAGTTATCGGGCAACAACATCATATCTTGCGATGAGGTATAAGGGCTTTTGAGTTGATTATGGTTATAGTTAGCTAAGCCTCTATAACCTAAGTTGATTTGATAGTTCCCTGGCCTTCCTGTCATGAGCTTAGCTGAGCCCGCATCAAAACCTAACTTATCCGCGATCAATTGAGTTTGATAACCCGACGATGTTTTGTACAGCATATCCGCACCGACGGCGGCAACGATACCATCGTTATCTGTCCCAGTGCGGTTACCGAAACGACTGTCCTCGCCATCGTTGTAAGCGAGGGTGGCACTGACATCACCACTATGCCCTGACTTAGATTGGCATTGTTTGCAGCTCCATGCTTCTGTTTTTATGCCACTTCGATTCGCCTGTTGTAGCTCATAACCTTCGGCATGTGCCTGAGATAAAACACCGCTTATCACCCATGCGAGTAACGTGAGTGAGAAGCAAGCACTAGGGTGAGATAGTTTAGCTGTTGGCATGATCGTTCCCTTGTTATCTCTGTAGCAATTTGCCAGAAGGATGGTTAGAACCATGCACTTGTCCGTGGCAATTCATACAGGAATTACCTGAAGTGAAGGCATTGGTTTGATTGCCAAAGTAGGCATTGCTGCTATGACCATCCGAGGCGTGGCACTGTTGACAAAGCTGAGGAGGCTTACTGATCAGCATGGCGTCGTTTACGCTGCCATGGGGGTTGTGACAATTCGCGCAGTTGTCGGTGACGGGGGCATGTTCCCATAATTTAGGACCACGTTTTTCGGCGTGGCAGCTATAGCAATTTTCGTTGACGCTCATTTGCTTCAGGCTTGAATCGTTCAAACTGCCGTGGGGATTATGGCAGTCACTGCAGACCATTTGTTGCCATTGTAATGGATGGGCCGAGCGTTTGTGCATATCGGCTTTTTGCTGGGTATGGCACTGGGTACAAATGGCGACTTCATTGGCTTTATCGCTGATAGGATCCTTGGCAACATGAATTTGATGGCAACTTGCGCAGGCAACATCGGCGTTATCGTGGTGATTGCCTTTCCACGCGATACGTTGGCTGTCATTGTGGCAGCTCATACAAACGCTGTTTTGCTTTTGCGCGGGAACAGGAGAATTTGCACCAAAGGTGATCATTGGCTCTTTGCCACCTTTGTTATGATTCCCTAACGGGCCGTGGCAGGCTTCACACTGCAAATCAGCCATGGGGGAAGCTTTTACATTGGGATTACCATGAACCCCATCAAAAATGGCCATGACCACGGCACTTTTTTTGTGACACATTAGGCAAGTGTCAGCCCCTTTGGCGGAATACTTACCTTCGGCGAATTTTTTGTCTAATGTCGCGACAACGTCCTCTGGTTTTTTGTCATCCCAAGGCGTCGCCGAGGCCGAAATACTCACGATTGATAACAAAATACATAGCATAGCCTTAGCTATGCTTTTGAACTTTAGCCTTATTTCCATGTTCATCTTTTCCCGAGTGCATTTATATTTGTTATTTTTACGCTTTCGATATTGCTAATTTAGCTTATTCAAGCTGATTAATATTAGAACAAATGTGTGACACTCGCTTAACATCTGAGCGTCTTTTCACTGTAAAGAGGGATGATTTTACTGGTGATATAGAGGAAGCGTGACCTTGATCACGTTTGCTTTGGTAAGGGTTTTGTTCACAGCTTTTTTGACTTCTTTCGATCGCATCATTCTCTTGTGCACTTAGGTATGGATTTTTATTTTCAGTTGGCCGTTTATTCATTGGTATTTTTGTCACATAATACCCAACACAATTGAAAACTATTATCGTTACCAGTCAAAAATCTTGATCTAGGTAAAGTTATTAGGGTCATAGCTCAGTTACAATGGGCGCAGTTTTTCGAGCTGAACCTGTTGCAAGGTGGAATACGTAATGAAGTTAAGCGAACTCAGTCCCGGTGATCGCGGTATTATTTCTGAAGTGGGGCGTTTAGTGTTACCACAAACCGTGAAGCGTAAGTTGTTATCCATGGGGATCACGCCAAATACGCGTTTTTCATTGATCCGATACGCACCTATGGGTTCTGGTCTCGAACTGGATATTCGTGGTAGTAAACTTTGTATGCGCAGAGATTTGGCAGACATCATTGAGGTGGAAAAGGCGAATGACTAAGCAGTTTCATTGCGTCACAGTCGGTAACCCGAATGCGGGTAAATCGACGCTCTTTAACGCGCTAACCGGCGCGAATCAACAAGTCGGTAACTGGTCTGGTGTGACGGTCGAGAAAAAGACTGGTCATTTCACCTTAAACGGTGCCGATGTCTATCTGACCGATTTACCGGGTATTTACGATCTTCTGCCTGCGGGCAATAGTTGCGATTGTTCACTCGATGAGCAAATTGCGCAGCAATATCTCGCCGAGCAACGTGTCGACGGCATTATCAATTTAGTCGATGCCACTAACATCGAACGTCATTTATATCTCACCGCCCAATTGCGTGAACTCGCGATCCCTATGGTGGTGGTGCTGAATAAAATTGATTCTGCAGTTAAACGCGGTATCAAAGTCGATTTAAAGAAAATGAGCAAAGAGTTGGGCTGCCCTGTGATTGGTGTGTGCTCACGCGATCCTGCCGATGTAGAAAAAGTGCAAGCGCAGGTACTCGATTTACTGCAAGGCCGAGTCTCTGAAGCACCATTAGTACTGCATTACGATGAACAAATTGAAGCTGGCGTGCAGTTGCTTTGTAGCAAAGACACGCAATTAAGCCGTGGCCGCGCCTTGGCTATGTTAGGCAATGGTTCAGGTTGTGGCAGTTGCCAAAATGCTGAGTTGCAGGATGAAGTAAATACCTGTACCCAGATTATCTCTTCGCAGGGCCATGATATTGAAGTGATGGTGGCTACCACGCGCTTTAATTTCGTTGAGAAAGTGTTTCAAGGTTCAGTGAAAGAGTCGGGATTCCTCACTCTCAGTGATAAATTAGATAAACTCGTATTGCATCCCGTGCTTGGCATTCCTGTGTTCTTGTTCGTGATGTATTTGATGTTTATGTTCAGCATCAATATTGGCAGCGCTTTTATCGATTTCTTCGATGTGTTTGCGGGTGCGTTGTTTGTCGACCACTTTGGCGCATTCTTGACGAACATGGGCTCTCCGGCTTGGTTGGTCACTATTCTCGCTGGTGGTGTTGGCCAAGGTATTCAAACCGTGACCACGTTTATTCCGGTGATCGCTGCTTTATTCCTCGGTTTGTCAGTCCTTGAAAGCTCTGGCTACATGGCCCGCGCTGCATTTGTAGTTGATGGGTTAATGCGCCGTATCGGTCTGCCCGGTAAAGCTTTCGTGCCTATGATTGTCGGTTTTGGTTGTTCAGTGCCAGCGATTATGGCGACGCGCACCTTGGGCAGTGAACGTGAGCGTATTGTTACGGGTATGATGGCGCCATTTATGTCTTGCGGTGCACGTTTGCCAGTGTATGCGTTATTTGCCGCGGCATTCTTTCCCGATTCTGGACAGAATTTAGTCTTCTTGCTTTACGTTATTGGTATCTTTGCCGCTATCGGTACGGGTTTATTACTCAGAAGCACCCTGTTGCCCGGCACCAGCAGTGCTGTGGTGATGGAACTGCCAAGCTATGAGATGCCCAAATTTAAAGCTGTTATGGTCCGCACTGGCAAACGCACTAAGAGCTTTATTTTAGGTGCGGGTAAAACCATTGTGCTGGTGGTGACGTTATTAAACTTTATCAATGCTATTGGTGTTGATGGCACCTTCGGCCATGAAGATAGCCAAGCATCTTTGTTGAGTGTTGCGAGCCAAAAAATCACGCCAGTCTTCTCACCTATGGGTATAGAGCAGGATAACTGGCCTGCAACTGTGGGTATTATCACAGGTATTTTTGCCAAAGAAGCGGTTGTTGGTACCTTAAACAGTTTGTACAGCACTGCAGCGCCCGCTGATGAAGAGCTTACGCCATTGAGTGAAAGTTTTAATGCGGCTCTGGCGACGATTCCTGCAAACTTGTTTGGAATTGATCTGGAAGATCCGCTAAAACTGTCGGTTGGTGATTTGACTAATAAAGAAGCGATAGCGGAAGAGCAAGGCGTGGCGACATCGACCTTTGGTGCCCTGCAAGCTGGTTTCAGTGGCAAAATTGCGGCGTTCTCTTACTTGCTGTTTATCTTGTTGTATACCCCTTGTGTCGCGGCGATGGGCGCCTTAGTGCATGAGTTTGGCTCTCGTTGGGCGACATTTGCGGCTACGTGGACTTTCTCTCTGGCCTATGGCTCAGCGACTGTGGTCTATCAAGCGGCAACCTTTACACAGCATCCTGTACAATCGAGTCTGTGGATTGGTTTCTTCCTGTTTGCGTTAGTGGCCTTTTATCAATGGCTGAAACGTAAGGGCAGAAGAACCCAGCAGATCATTCCAGGGATCCGCATCATCACAGAGTAAGATTTACTGAGTCAGCATGACTGAGTAATAAATGTCAGCTTAGTTAGGTCAAAGATAAAAGCAGCTTTCATGGCTGCTTTTATTGTTTTACTATCGCGGTTATAACCCAGCCGGTCAAAAACCATAGTTTTTAGCACTAGGCATTGTAACTAGTAGTGATCTGTAGGATCATGCTGGTTTTCTTAAAATTGCCATTGTTCGCAAAGAGGAATTCCATGAGTCATGTGGACACTGAAGTACGTCCGAGTAACTTTATTCGTAATATCATAGATGAAGATTTACAAAGCGGTAAGCACACGAGTGTACAGACTCGTTTCCCGCCGGAACCTAATGGCTATCTTCATATTGGTCATGCTAAATCTATCTGCTTAAATTTTGGGATAGCGCGAGACTATAACGGTCTGTGTAATTTACGTTTTGACGATACTAATCCTGAAAAAGAAGACATTGATTATGTTAATTCTATTCAGGCGGATGTGCGTTGGCTTGGATTCCAGTGGGATGGCGATGTACGCTATTCATCAAACTATTTTGATCAGTTACATCAATATGCAGTTGAACTGATCAACAAAGGTTTGGCTTATGTGTGTTTCTTGAATGCTGATGAAACTCGCGAATACCGTGGCACGTTAAAAGAGCCAGGTAAAAACAGTCCTTTCCGCGACACATCAGTCGAAGAGAATCTTGCCTTGTTCGCTAAGATGCGCGACGGTGGTTTTAAAGAAGGTGAGTGTGCGCTGCGTGCCAAAATTGATATGGCGTCGCCATTCATGTGTATGCGCGATCCTATCATCTACCGTATTCGTTTTGCCCATCACCACCAAACGGGTGATAAGTGGTGCATTTACCCAATGTACGACTTTACCCATTGTATTTCTGATGCGTTAGAACACATTACCCACTCTTTATGTACTTTAGAGTTCCAAGACAACCGTCGTTTATACGACTGGGTGTTGGATAATTTGAATGATTTTCAAGCGCCGAATCGTACTCGTCAATACGAGTTTTCACGCTTAAATCTTGAATATACCTTGATGTCTAAGCGTAAGCTAAACGATCTTGTGACCCGTAAACTCGTGTCAGGTTGGGACGACCCACGTATGCCAACGATTGCTGGCCTGCGTCGCCGTGGTTACACGCCTGCGTCAATTCGCGAGTTTTGCCAACGTATCGGCGTGACTAAGCAAGAGAATATGATTGAAGTCGGCATGTTAGATGCGTGTATTCGTGAAGAATTGAACGAACATGCACCGCGTGCGATGGCTGTATTACGTCCATTGAAAGTGATCATCGAAAACTATGCTGAAGGTGAACTTGAGTATATTCAAGCGGCCGCTCATCCAAATGATGAGAGCATGGGGACACGCGAATTAGCCTTTGGCCGTGAAATATTGATTGATGTGGCTGACTTTAGAGAAGAAGCCAACAAGCAATACAAACGCCTTGTGACAGGTAAGGAAGTGCGTTTACGTAATGCCTATGTGATTAAAGCTGAGCGTTGTGACAAAGACAGCGAAGGCAATATCACGACGGTTTACTGCACTTATGATCCTGAAACCTTAGGTAAAAATCCTGCTGATGGCCGTAAAGTTAAAGGTGTGATCCATTGGGTTGAGGCATCTACTGCTAAACCAGCTGAATTCCGTCTCTATCAGCGTTTATTTACCGATCCTAATCCTGCTGCGGCAGAGACTGTGGACGAAGTATTAAACCCTGAATCCTTAGTGGTAGTGCACGGTTTTGCTGAAGCAAGCCTAGTGAATGCACCAGCAGAAAAAGCTTATCAGTTTGAGCGTGAAGGATATTTCTGCGCTGACAGCAAAGATTCATCAGCTGATAAACTCGTGTTTAACTTAACCGTAGCGCTGCGTGATTCTTTCGAGTGATTTGATAGTATTAGCTTGATTGAATTGGTTTGATGAAATGAGTCAAACAGTTCAACTCAATTAAGCTAAGTTGAATTAAGCTAGGTTGTTCTGATCATTAATCAGACCCAAAAAAGAAGGCCTTTTAGGCCTTCTTTTTTTATTTTATTAATCAGCGATAAAGCTATTGGCTGGTGTGAATTACAGTTAATTTGAGTTGTTATTGATACATAGGACCAAAACCTAGGCTCCATAAAATAACGCTGGTTGCCATTAGCCCTACTAACAACACTAAACCAGCGGTCACCATAGAGCTGGCATAGATAAAGCCTTTCTCTTCAGGGATATTCATAATAATCGGCACACCCGCGTACAGTAAGTAGACTGAGTAAGCCAGACCAATCAATCCCACGATCATGATAAACCACAGCACTGGATACAAGGCGGCTAAACCGACCATAAACAATGGTGTAGCTGTGTAGGACGCGAGTTCTAACGCTTGGGTGTAGGTTGGGTTTGCATCGAAGGTTTTTGCCATCCAATAGGCCAAATAGGCGAGGGCGAATACGCCCGCAATTAGGCCTAAATACATGCCAGCTGACATAAACATGGCGCTTTGAGGTGTGAGGTAAATAGGATCGCCAGCGCCTGGATTCCAGCCAATATAAGCCGTAGCAATATAACTGCAAATCGCTGGGATTAAAGCGATCAGCACCACATGACTTAAGCTACTTTTTAGTGCCTCATGGTTTTTCTCAATTGTGTGCCACTCTTGTTTAGGATGAGTGTATAGCCCCATTAAGTGATTCAGTATCATTATAATTATCCTTGTTCAGCATTGATGAATGGCTCGCCAAACGTCAGACGAGCTGATAACAGCTCCACAATCGAGGTTAAAATGGTGTCCTGTTCCTTTAACTGACGATTGGTGACACATACAGAAGTGAGAGGCTGTGTGATCAGGATCTCAGTTCTTTAGAGTGTAGATTATTTATTGAACAAAAAGTTCAGCGCGTCAAGTTTACTGAAGCCTAATGCTATAGCTTATGAGTAAATATGCGTAAAATAGCGCGATATTCAGAATGAGATTGAGTGAGTCCATGCAGCAACTTCTTGCCCCCATCCACGCGTTTCTTCGCTGTGAAACACCGCAAACTTGGATTGATGTCGCGATAAAATCAGATTCCTTGGATGAGTTGCTTATCGATCATTGTAACTGTGAGTTAAAAGCGGCCCAGACGGCGATATTTTTGCTACGAAAATATGCGTTAGATAAAGACAGTGGTCGAGCTCTGTTGGCGTGGGCTAAACCCTATGAAGAGTTTATCTATTCGCAAGATCATGATGTGGAGAGCTTTCTGGCGCGCGATGTGAAAAAGAATGAGCTGGTGGCCGAACTTATGCCTAAGCTAAACTTTAAGTTTGCCGCTAATTTGGTTTCACCTTTAATCCGCTTGATTAAAGAAGAGTTTCATCATTTTGAGCAAGTATTGGAATTGATGCACAAACGCAGCATTGAGTATCGTAATATTCGCGCAGGCCGTTATGCCAAAGGCATGATGAGCTATGTAACCACCCATGAGAAAGATATCCTGCGGGATAAGCTGATTGTGGGGGCGTATATTGAGGCGCGTTCGTGCGAGCGTTTTGCTAAGTTGGCGCCCTATTTAGACGGTGAGCTGAGTAAGTTTTATGTGTCACTGCTGCGCTCTGAAGCCCGCCACTATCAAGATTATCTTGCATTAGCACAGTTGGTTTCACCTGAGGATATTAGCGAGCGCGTAAGGTACTTTGGTGAGTTAGAGGCTGAGTTGATTCTGGCGCAGGATGATGAGTTTCGTTTCCATAGTGGATCGCCGCTAGCAAATTGATTTGAAGCACCTTCTTTTTAAAAATTGATGAATTAAGTCGATATAGCTAAAACGATTAACGGTTCGCTCGAACCGTTAATATGAAGCCTCTTTAAGCTGAAACAAGGCTAATAAAAGCAAGCTAATTTAAGTTGCCTGCTCGAAGGGTAAGGACTGCAAATTAATCCCTTCGGCGCTCACACTCAGTACACTGCCTTGCTCATACCAATCGCCCACCACAATACGTTGACAGCCATTGGCAAGTTGATGAATGGCGGGTCTGTGGGTATGACCGTGGATCATATGTTTAGTGTGGGTCTTGGCAAATAACGCATCGACCGCATTGGGCTCCACATCCATGATGGTGTAGCTTTTTTGCTGATTGCTACTTTTGCTATTGCTGCGAATTTTATCGGCAATGCCCTGACGAGTTTTCTTGGATAAACAACCATATAGCCGACGCGCCAGTGACAAACTGCGCAGTTTCCGAAAGCGCTGGTAGGCTTTATCTAAAGTACACAAGCTGTCGCCGTGTAAGATAACCGTCTCTATGCCGTATAAATTCAGGCACTTCACTTCGGGTAAGATTTGCATTCCTGCGGCGCGCGCATACTGCTTGCCTAACATAAAGTCACGGTTGCCGTGGATGAAATACACTGGCAGCTTTTGCGATACTTGCTTGAGTTTTTCGGCGAGTTCGAGGGCAAAAGGCAATGCAATATCATCGCCAACCCAGACTTCAAACAAATCACCTAGGATATAAAGGGCGTCGGCATCATCGAGTTCAGTGTCGAGGAAGCGAGTGAACGCTTGGGTGATATCAAGACGATCTGCACTTAGGTGCAGATCGCCTATAAATAAAGTTCGCATTCGCAGGGATTATGCCGCAACGCTGACTTTTTCAATCACTACAGCTTCTAATGGTACATCTTGATGCATCCCACGGTTACCTGTACTAACTGCTTTGATTTTTTCGATAATATCCATGCCTTCAACAACTTCGCCGAATACGCAGTAGCCCCAGCCCTGTGAGGTTTCTGATTTAAAATCGAGGAAAGTGTTGTCGTTCACGTTAATGAAGAACTGCGCAGTGGCCGAATGTGGATCAGAAGTACGCGCCATAGCTACAGTACCAGTACGGTTTGATAAACCGTTATTGGCTTCGTTCTTTACTGGCTCGTTACAACGTTTTTGGCTCATGTCTTCGTTGAAGCCACCACCTTGGATCATGAAACCGTCAATCACACGGTGGAAGATAGTGCCGTCGAAGAAACCTTCGTCAACATATTTCATGAAGTTTGCCACTGTTAACGGCGCTTTTTCAGCGTTCAGTTGCAGTTTAATGTCGCCCAAATTGGTGTGTAATGTGATCATGTTTTCATACTCTCTGTAAATAGTGGCGCGATTCTAACTTATCTCGGATTGCGCGCAAAGTGCAGTATTCAAAACCTGTCAGGCCGTGATAGACTGACTCCTTGATTTTACACCTGAATGTATCATTGAAGAGAATATCGATGTTGAAGATTTACAACAGTATTACCCGCCAAAAACAGGAATTTAAGCCGATTACTCCCGGAAAAATCGGGATGTACGTGTGTGGTGTGACCATATACGATCTCTGTCATATTGGTCATGGCCGTACTTTTGTTTCCTTTGACATGATAGTGCGCTACCTGCGTTACGCGGGTTATGAAGTGAATTTTCAGCGCAATATCACCGATGTTGATGACAAAATTATCAAGCGCGCTAACGAGAATAACGAAAGCTGTGAAGCCTTAACCGAGCGTTTGATCGGTGAAATGCATCAAGACTTCGATGCCTTAAATATGTTGCGCCCCGACTTTGAACCGCGCGCAACCCTGCATATTGCCGAAATCATCGACATGGTTGAGTTATTACTCGCCCGTGACCATGCCTATGTGGCGAGCGATGGTGATGTGCTTTTCAGCGTGGCTTCCTACCCTGATTACGGCCGTTTATCGGGTCAGAATTTAGATCAACTGCAAGCCGGTGCTCGGGTTGAAGTGGACGAAACCAAACAAAATCCAATGGATTTTGTGTTGTGGAAAATGTCTAAACCTGGCGAACCGACGTGGGAATCGCCATGGGGACCGGGTCGTCCTGGCTGGCATATTGAATGTTCGGCCATGAACAGCAAACATCTAGGTCTACATTTCGATATTCATGGCGGCGGCTCTGACTTACAGTTCCCGCACCATGAGAATGAAATCGCCCAGTCTTGCTGTGCCCATGACACCCCATACGTGAACTATTGGATGCACACTGGCATGGTGATGGTTGACCGTGAAAAAATGTCTAAGTCGTTAGGCAACTTCTTCACTATTCGCGATGTACTTGGTCACTATGATGCTGAAACTGTGCGTTATTTCCTGTTATCTGGCCATTATCGTAGCCAACTGAACTATTCAGAAGATAACTTGAAACAAGCTCGCTCAGCTTTAGAGCGTTTGTATACGGCTATTAAAGATGTCGACTTGACTGTCGCTGCGGCGCCAGCAGAAGAGTTTGTCGCGAAATTTAAAGCGGCGATGGATGATGACTTTAATACACCTGAAGCCTATTCAGTCCTGTTTGACATGGTGCGTGAGATCAATCGTTTAAAACTGACCGATATGGCACAGGCATCGGCATTAGCAGTCACCTTGAAGCAATTAGCAGATGTTTTAGGCTTATTAAGCCAAGAGCCAGAGGCTTTCTTCCAAGGCGGCGGTAGTGATGATGAAGTGGCTGAAATCGAAGCTTTAATCGTTGAACGTAACCGTGCTCGTACTGAAAAGGATTGGGCTGCTGCGGATGTGGCGCGTAACCGTTTGAATGAGTTAGGTGTTGAGCTCGAAGATGGCCCAAGTGGCACCACTTGGCGTAAGAAATAAGCTTAGTTAGTTGTTTTCTCTCATCTAGACGAAATCTTCAGCCATAAAAAAACCTGCATCATGCAGGTTTTTTTATGGCTGAAGAACTTTAGAACTTAGAACTTAGAACTTAGAACTTAGTCGTGATATTGCTCGGCAGCGTATAAGGTGTTTTCCAATAGACTCGCAATCGTCATCGGACCAACTCCGCCTGGGACTGGAGTGATAAAACTGGCATTTTGCGCCGCTACGTCATATTGCACATCGCCGACTAAGGTGCCGTTATCTAAACGGTTAATGCCTACGTCAATGACAATAGCGCCGGGCTTTATCCACTCACCAGGAATGAAGCCGGGTTTACCGACTGCGACAACCACGAGATCTGCGATACGAATTTTTTGCTCAAGATTCTTCGTGAAGCGGTGGCAAGTGGTCGTAGTGCAACCCGCCAACAGTAATTCTAACGTCATAGGGCGGCCGACAATATTAGACGCACCAACCACGACAGCATCTAAACCATAGGTATCAACGCCGGTAGATTTGATGAGTGTCATTATGCCCATTGGCGTGCAAGAGCGCAGCACCGGAATACGCTGTGCTAAACGGCCAACGTTGTACGGGTGAAATCCATCGACATCTTTATCTGGGCGAATACGTTCGATGACTTTTGAATCTTCGATATGGGCGGGTAGTGGCAGTTGCACCAAAATGCCATCGATGGTCGGATCATCATTCAGACTATCAATAAGGCTCAGCAACTCATCTTCACTGCAACTTGTTTCTAAATCGTATGAACGAGAAATAAATCCAACTTCTTCACAGGCCTTACGTTTGCTTCCAACATAAACCTGTGATGCCGGATCGGCTCCCACTAATACTACGGCTAAACCCGGAATGCGCTGTCCAGCCTCTTTGCGGGCGGTGACTTTTTCGCTGAGCTTAGTGCGGATGGATTGAGCAATCGCCTTGCCGTCGATTATTTGGGCTGTCATGGGTGTAGGATATCCTTTATATGGGCGATGGTTAAAACAGTAGTTAACACAGAGATTGGCAATCGCGGCTATTTTAACAGGGCACAGCTACTGTGTCATGGTTAAAGCCGTCGCCAAATGGATAAAAAAAACCGGATTAGCCTGATAATTCAGCACCTAGAGTCAATCAATAAAAAAATCGTTGACGGTTGTAAAGTGAGGGGATAAGATGCGCTCCGTTCTCAGGCAGATGTATTCATCTAGCACTGAAAATGTTATGTAAGACCTTCGGTGATTAGCGCAGCCCGGTAGCGCATCTGGTTTGGGACCAGAGGGTCAGAGGTTCGAATCCTCTATCACCGACCACTTTATTATTGTTTGCTTCAATGAATTTAAAGATAATTTGAACTCAAATAAGCGAATGGTAGGGTTAGCTAAGTGCTTTCCAAAATCGGTTAGGATACAGAAAGTTATGTAAACCATGCGCCCGTAGCTCAGTTGGATAGAGCACCCGCCTTCTAAGCGGGTGGTCGCAGGTTCGAATCCTGCCGGGCGTACCAGTTTCAGTGGTGATTGTAGCTCAGTTGGTAGAGTCCCGGATTGTGATTCCGGTTGTCGTGGGTTCGAGCCCCATCAGTCACCCCATTCTTTAGTACTTTGAGTACAAATTAAAAAAAGCGACCTTGTGTCGCTTTTTTTATACCCCAGATTCGGCTGTTGAGGCTCGACTCTGCAGAAAACGGTGGCTATAATGTCGCGTCTTGATAGATATCAACTATGAGCGACCTGTGCCTAAAGCCAGTAGTGGTGGGCATTGTAGTCAAATTTAATGATCAAGAAACGAATACCTGAATAGTTGATGAATCGGCTATTACAAAGGACGTTAGACAAATTTCGAGGTAAAACAATGCAAGTTTCTGTTGAAGCAACCCAAGGCCTAGAGCGTCGCCTGACCATTTCTGTTCCTGCTGAACAAATTGAAAAGCTGGTTAAAGACAGTTTACAACGTGAAGCTAAGCGTGCTCGTATCCCAGGTTTCCGTCCTGGTAAAGTGCCTATTACTGTGATTAACAAACGTTACGGCGCAGCGATTCGTCAAGACATCATGGGTGAAGTGATGCAACGTAACTTCATCGAAGCAATTATTGCTGAGAAGTTAAACCCAGCCGGTGCACCGACTTTTGTTCCTGGTTCAACTGATGGCGAAAAGTTCGAATTTATCGCTACCTTTGAAATCTATCCAGAAGTTGAGCTGAAAGGCTTAGATGCAATCGAAGTAGAACAACCAAAAGCTGAAGTGACTGACGCTGACGTTGACACTATGATTGAAACGCTACGTAAACAACACGCAACTTTCGCTGCTGTTGAACGTGAAGCTGCCGATGGCGACAAAGTGAAAATGAACTTTGTTGGCTCAGTTGATGGTGAAGAATTTGAAGGCGGCAAAGCTGACGATTTCGAACTGCAATTAGGCAGCGGCCGTATGATCCCTGGTTTTGAAGCGGGTATTTTAGGTCACAAAGCGGGTGAAGAATTTGTTATCGACGTGAACTTCCCAGAAGAATATCACGCTGAAAACCTGAAAGGTAAAGCCGCTAAGTTCGCGATTACGCTGACTGAAGTTCAAGCCGCTAACCTGCCAGAAGTAAACGATGAGTTTGCTGCTCTGTTCGGTATCAGCGAAGGTGGCTTAGAAGCCCTTAAAGCTGAAATCCGTAAAAATATGAACCGTGAACTTGAGCAAGCGTTAAAAGCTAACGTGAAAGAGCAAGTGATCAACGGTCTGTTAGCGAACAACGACATCACTTTGCCAAAAGCACTGATCGATGGCGAAGTTAACGTACTGCGTCAACAAGCAATGCAACGTTTTGGCAATCAAACGGCCAACATGCCTGAACTGCCAGCTGAATTGTTCACTGAACAAGCTGCACGTCGCGTTAAAATCGGTCTGTTATTAGGCGAAGTCATCAAGACTAACGAACTGAAAGCAGAAGACGAACGCGTACAAGGCTTGATCGCTTCTATGGCTTCTGCCTACGAAGATCCAAGTGAAGTTGTTGCTTATTACAACAGCAACAAAGAGCTGATGCAAAACATGCGCAACGTTGCTTTAGAAGAGCAAGCAGTTGAAGCACTGTTGAAATCTGCCAAAGTGACCGAAAAAGAAGTCGCTTTTGAAGAATTTATGAACAAGGCTACTGGTCGCGCATAAGCTAAGCTTGACTTGATTAGCTGTTCGCCATTTATAATGGCTCGTATGAGGCTCCTCATGCGAGCCATTTTTATTTAGGGAAGTGAATAATGCATAATGCGTCAGACATACAAAGTGCTTTAGTGCCTATGGTGATCGAACAGACTGCTAAGGGTGAACGCTCATACGATATTTATTCTCGTTTGTTGAAAGAGCGGATTATCTTTTTGGTAGGTCAAGTTGAAGAACACATGGCAAACCTTATCGTGGCGCAACTATTATTCTTAGAATCAGAAAGCCCAGATAAAGATATCTTTTTATACATTAACTCTCCAGGTGGCTCAGTCACCGCAGGCATGGCGATTTATGATACCATGCAGTTTATCAAACCGAATGTTAGCACTGTCTGTATCGGCCAAGCGGCCAGCATGGGCGCTTTCTTATTAGCCGGTGGTGAGAAGGGCAAACGTCACTGTTTACCAAACTCTCGCGTGATGATCCATCAACCACTGGGTGGTTTCCAAGGTCAAGCTTCTGACATCGCTATCCATGCCAAAGAAATCTTAGGCATTAAGAATAAGCTTAACCAAATGTTAGCCGAGCACACTGGCCAACCGCTCGAAGTGGTTGAACGCGATACCGATCGTGACAACTTCATGAGCGCGACTCAAGCCGTCGAATATGGCTTAGTTGACTCTGTGATGACGAAACGCGGCTGATTTTTGCTTTTGACTGAGCTATGCTCTGTAAAGGTTAAGCAAATTTAAGACAGGCAGTAGAGCAGACTGCAAATGAGGTAATTAATGGGCGACAACAAAAATAATGGTGACAGCGGTAAATTGCTGTACTGCTCTTTTTGCGGAAAGAGCCAGCATGAAGTCAGAAAACTCATTGCTGGCCCATCAGTGTATGTATGCGACGAATGTGTTGAGTTATGTAACGACATCATTCGCGAAGAGATTAAAGAAATCTCTCCAAAGCGCGATAGCGATAAGTTACCGACACCACATGAGTTGCGTGCACATTTAGACGATTATGTGATTGGCCAAGACAGGGCGAAGAAAGTGCTATCTGTGGCAGTGTATAATCACTATAAGCGTTTGAAAAATGCGTCGCCTAAAGATGGTATCGAGCTGGGTAAGAGTAACATTTTGCTTATCGGTCCAACGGGTAGCGGTAAGACGCTGTTAGCTGAAACCCTTGCGCGTTCACTCAATGTACCTTTCACTATGGCCGATGCCACGACACTGACTGAAGCGGGTTATGTGGGTGAAGACGTTGAAAACATCATTCAAAAGTTGCTGCAAAAGTGCGACTACGATGTAGAGAAAGCGCAGCGTGGTATCGTTTATATCGATGAAATTGATAAAATTAGCCGTAAGTCAGACAATCCATCGATCACCCGTGACGTATCGGGTGAGGGCGTGCAGCAAGCGCTGCTTAAGCTGATTGAAGGTACTGTTGCCGCGGTTCCACCACAAGGTGGCCGTAAGCATCCACAGCAAGAATTCTTACAAGTCGATACTTCTAAGATCCTTTTTATCTGTGGCGGTGCGTTTGCAGGGCTTGAGAAAGTGATTGAGCAACGTGCACACGTGGGTTCGGGCATCGGTTTTGGTGCTCAGGTAAAAGGCGAAAAAGAGAAGGCGACGATTTCTGAAACCTTAACTCAAGTTGAACCTGGCGATTTGGTCAAATATGGCTTAATTCCTGAGTTTATCGGCCGTCTACCTGTGGTTGCGACTCTGACTGAGCTAGATGAAGAAGCCCTAGTGCAAATTTTATCTCAACCTAAAAATGCCCTGACTAAGCAGTACAGTGCGTTATTTGAGATGGAAGGCGTCGAGCTTGAGTTCCGCGAAGATGCACTTAAAGCGATAGCACACAAGGCGATGTCACGTAAGACAGGTGCCCGTGGTTTACGCTCAATCGTTGAAAGTATTCTACTGGATACTATGTACGATATTCCTTCAGTCGATGGTGTTGTGAAGGCCGTTGTCGATGAATCAGTGGTGAAAGGTGAATCTGCACCTATCCTGATTTATGAGCACAATGAAGCCCAAGCAGCCTCTGGCGAGCAATAATTGTACTGATTGCTAATAAACTGAAAAACAAGGAGTCCAATGGACTCCTTTTTTCGTATTAGCCATTGAAACTCAATAAAGCGTCCCAATATACTCCAGTATTAATCCATTTCACCAAAACGGAATCGAACTATGACCCAAGAGCGTGAAGCGCATATCGAACTCCCCGTGCTGCCACTGCGAGATGTGGTGGTCTATCCCCATATGGTAATTCCGTTATTTGTCGGACGAGAAAAATCTATTCGATGTCTCGAAACCGCAATGGCGCAGGATAAGCAAATTATTTTAGTGGCGCAGCGTGATGCCGAACTCGATGAACCATCAAAAGATGACATCTTCGAAGTGGGTACGGTTGCCTCTATTTTACAGTTACTTAAGCTGCCAGACGGCACAGTCAAAGTGTTGGTAGAAGGCGGTCGTCGCGCCCGTATTACCCGTTACACCCAAGAAACAGAATTCTTTGTGGCTAAGGCTGAGTATCTGGAATCAGAACCGCTGGAAGACAAAGAAGAAGAAGTGTTAGTGCGCAGTGCTATTGGTCAGTTTGAAGGTTATATCAAGCTGAACAAAAAGATCCCGCCAGAAGTCTTGACCTCTTTATCGGGTATCGATGAAGCGGCGCGTCTGGCAGATACTATGGCTGCACACATGCCACTTAAGCTTGAAGATAAGCAATCTGTGCTTGAGATGATCAACGTTGGCGAGCGTCTGGAATATTTAATGGCGATGATGGAATCGGAGATCGACCTATTGCAGGTTGAGAAACGTATCCGTACCCGCGTTAAAAAACAGATGGAAAAAAGTCAGCGTGAGTACTATCTGAACGAACAGATGAAAGCCATCCAGAAAGAACTGGGTGACTTAGACGAAGGTCATGACGAGTTTGAAGCCTTAAATCGTAAGATTGAAGAGGCCAACATGCCCGCCGAGGCGAAAGAAAAAGCCCTCGCTGAGCTTAATAAGTTACGCATGATGTCGCCAATGTCGGCAGAAGCCACAGTTGTGCGCAGCTATGTGGATTGGATGACGTCAGTGCCTTGGAGCCAACGCTCTAAAATCAAACGTGATTTAGCGAAAGCCCAAGAAGTGCTCGATACCGATCATTTTGGTCTGGAAAAAGTTAAAGAACGTATCTTGGAATATTTGGCAGTCCAAAGCCGAGTGCGTCAGCTTAAAGGGCCAATCCTGTGTCTCGTTGGACCTCCAGGTGTGGGTAAAACTTCCTTGGGTCAATCGATCGCTAAGGCGACCGGTCGTAAGTATGTGCGTGTTGCTTTAGGCGGCGTGCGTGATGAAGCGGAAATCCGTGGTCATCGCCGTACTTATATTGGTTCTATGCCAGGTAAAGTCATTCAAAAAATGGCTAAAGTGGGCGTGAAAAACCCATTATTCTTGCTCGATGAAATCGACAAGATGAGTTCAGACATGCGCGGCGATCCGGCTTCTGCTTTATTAGAAGTGTTAGATCCTGAGCAAAATGCGACCTTTAACGATCATTACCTCGAAGTCGATTACGACTTATCCGATGTGATGTTTGTGGCAACGTCTAACTCTATGGACATTCCTGGGCCACTACTTGACCGTATGGAAGTGATCCGTTTGTCGGGTTACACCGAAGACGAGAAGCTGAATATTGCTAAGCAACATTTGCTGAATAAGCAAATTGAGCGCAACGGCTTAAAAGCGGCTGAAATTAAAGTCGAGGATAGCGCTATCGTTGGCATTATCCGCTATTACACCCGTGAAGCGGGCGTGCGTTCACTTGAGCGTGAATTGTCTAAGATTTGCCGTAAAGTCGTGAAAATGATTTTACTCGATAAATCAGTTAAATCTGTCACTGTGAATCAAGAGAACCTTAAGTCATTCCTTGGCGTGCAGCGCTTCGATTACGGTAAAGCTGAGTCGAAGAACCAAATCGGTCAAGTGACAGGCTTAGCGTGGACACAAGTAGGTGGTGATCTGCTAACGATTGAAGCAACGTCAGTGCCTGGTAAAGGTAAATTAACTTATACCGGTTCCCTTGGCGACGTGATGCAAGAGTCGATTCAAGCGGCTATGACAGTTGTTCGCGCCCGTGCGGAACAATTAGGCATCAATGCGGATTTCTACGAGAAGCGTGATATCCATGTGCATGTGCCAGAAGGTGCAACGCCAAAAGATGGTCCATCGGCTGGTGCGGCTATGTGTACCGCTTTAGTATCCAGCTTAACGGGTAACCCAGTGCGTAGCGACGTGGCCATGACAGGTGAAATAACCTTACGTGGTGAAGTGTTACCTATCGGTGGTTTGAAAGAAAAACTGCTGGCAGCACACCGCGGCGGCATAAAATTAGTGCTTATACCAAAAGAAAACGAGCGTGATCTGGAAGAAATTCCTGCCAATGTAATTGCCGATTTAGAAATTCGTCCCGTGCGTTGGGTCGATGAAGTGTTAAAACTGGCCCTAGAAAGACCGGTTGAAGGCTTCGAAGTGGTTAAAAACTTGGCATAACGCAAGAAATTGCGCTATCACGTTAAAAAAAATGAAAAAAGGGGCTTAACAAAGCGTAGACCTGTGGTAGCCTAGGTCTGTGGAGAGCCAGCTGCTCCAAGCCCTTGGCGCAACTGGCTTTGAGCTGTATCCAGTTTTATTTCTTTGGTTTTCGAACTCAGCTTGAACTTTGAATTCAAGCTTGTTATAAAAGCCTCCGCAGACCGCTCTAGAGACGGATTTGGTTGCGGCGCAAAAAAATTACATTCAAGGGGATGACATGAACAAATCTGAACTAATCGAGAAAATCGCATCTGGTGCTGACATTTCTAAAGCCGCTGCCGGCCGTGCACTGGATTCTTTTATCGCTGCTGTGACCGAAGGTCTGAAAGAAGGTGATAAAATTTCTCTTGTTGGTTTTGGTACTTTTGAAGTGCGTGAACGCGCTGAGCGAACTGGTCGCAACCCACAAACGGGTGAAGAAATCAAAATCGCAGCAGCTAAAATTCCAGCATTCAAAGCTGGTAAAGCACTGAAAGACGCTGTTAATTAATCATTAATATCGTAGCCTTTGTAAGGCATTCGTAATGACAAGCACTGTTTATCAGTGCTTTTTACGAATTGAAAGTAATGGAATATGAAGCTTAATTTCTACCATTACTCGGGGTTTTAGAATTTACCTGTGGTAGCGTCTGAATATTCCCCATAAATTACAGAAAGGCGCATCTCAAACCGATGCGCCTTTTTATTTTGTTAATCGCAACAAGCGAGAAATCTGATGTTAGAAAAGATCCGCGATGGTTCGCAAGGCGTGATTGCTAAAGGCATTCTCGTACTTGTGATTTTATCTTTTGCATTTGCAGGAGTCAGCAGTTACTTAGGTTCTACAACTGATGTGCCTGCAGCAGAAGTGAACGGTGACATAATCACTAAAGCCGAGCTTGAGCAGGCTTACCAAAGCGAGCGCTCTCGTATGGAGCAACAGCTAGGTGAGATGTTTGCTGCGTTATCTGCTGACGAAAAATATCTACAAAGCATTAAGCAGAGCGTATTAGAGCGCTTAGTGGCTGACAAACTGATAGATCAAGCGGCTAAGGCTATGGGGTTGCGTGTATCTGACGAACAGATCATTGCAGCCGTTAAAACTGAACCCGCATTCCAAACCGATGGCAAGTTTGATAACGATCGTTATCAGGCGATTCTACGTCAGTTAGGTTATCAACCACAGGCGTTCAGAGACATGATGCGCGTCGATATGACCCGTCGTCAGTTAACGGCTGCGCTAGTTGGTACTGAATTTGTGTTAGCTGGCGAAGCTAAGCAGTTAGCTGAGTTACAAGGCCAAACTCGCGATGTGCGCTATTTAGTCGTTGATTCTGCGCCATTCTTAGCGACAGCGGTTGTGACTGACGAGCAAGTGAAAAACTATTATGACGCAAACCAAGGGCAGTTTATGAGCCCTGAAATGGTGAGCTTAGAATATGTTGAGCTGAATGCGGCTGATTTTGCTAAAAATAACCCAGTTTCTGACGAAGAAGCGCAAGCTTATTACGAAGAACATAAAGCGCAATACGTGTCTAATGAGAAGCGTCTTGCCGCACATATTCTGGTTATGCCAGGTAGCGATGAAGCGGCTGCAAAAGCCAAGGCTGAAGATTTAGCGAAGCAATTAGACAGCGGTGCCGATTTTGCTGATCTGGCTAAAGCTAACTCTGACGATACCTTGAGTGCAGAGCAGGGCGGTAAACTGGATTGGTTTGAACCAGGTGTGATGGACCCCGCTTTCGATGCTGCATTATTTGCATTGAACAAAGGCCAACATTCAGCGGTAGTTAAAACTGACTTTGGTTTCCACATTATCAAGCTATTAGATGTGCAACCTGGTGTGACTGTACCCTTTGCCGATGTAAAAGCTAAGATAGTGGCGCAATTGCAAGATAAGAAAGCGGTTGATCAATTCTATAGCTTACAAAGCAAATTGGCTGATACTAGCTATGAAGTGCCAGATACATTATCTGAAACCGCTAAAGCTGTGGGCGTCGATATTAAGACGACTCCACTGTTCTCTCGCGATAACGTTCCTGCTGCGCTGAACAAGCCAGACTTAGTTAAAGCTGCGTTCTCTGAAACTGTTATGCTGAAAGGGTTAAACAGTGAAGTGATTGAGCTTGAACCTAACCACGTGGTGGTGGTTCGTGTGAAGGAACATCACGATGCGGGCACTTTGGCCTTAGCGGAAGTGAAAGCCAATATCGCCGAACGTTTGAAGCAAGATCAAGCAAACGAAGCCGCCCGTGCGAAAGCACAAGAGCTGATGGCACAAGTTAAAGCCGGTGCAATGGATCTTGGTTTAGTGGCTAAAGCAAAACTAGGCCGCGGCGCGCAAGATGTTGATGCTGCTATTGTAGGCAAAGCGTTCCAAATGCCAACGCCAAGTACTTCTCCAGTTGTCGATACCGTGGGTTTAGCAAATGGTTATGCCGTGGTTGCGCTAGATAAAGTCAACGCTGCTGAGGGTGTGAGTGATGAGCTGGTGAATGCGCTTAAACAACGCCTGAACGCACAATACAGCGAAGCAGACTACCGTGGCTTGATAGACTCACTTAAAGCCAATGCCAAGGTGCTTTACCCTGTAGAAGAATGATTTAAGCGAGGATAGCGCGTTGAACTGGTTATCCTACTTGTAAACTTCGATTAAAAAGGCCAAGTGATTTCACTTGGCCTTTTTGTTTTTCAATGCGATGAAGTATGTCGATGATTGTGCAGTGAATAAGTTACAGCAACACAGTCAGACTCAATACGCCATAACATCAAGCGCGACGTTACAGTCGTGCTAATCATCAACGCCTATCATCACGCTGCTGGCTTTGATAAGTGCATAAGCCGAATCCCCCACTTTAAGACCTAGGCGCTCACAGGACGCTTTAGTCACCACAGAGGTCAATACCACTCCGGGTGCAAGTTCGATCGTCACTTCATTGTTTACCGCGCCCATTTCTATGGATTTGATCGTACCGCTGAGCGTATTTCTTGCGCTAATTTTCATCGTCTTTCCTTATTGAGGGATTATTAGGGAGTGATTGGTGAAAGCTAGTGTAGCGCATCTTAGTTCGGGCGTTGCAAATAAAAACGCCACTAAAAAGTGGCGTTTAACGTTGTGATAAGCAGTGACTAGCTATCGAAGTCGATTAGAGCTCGATAACGTCAAACTCAACGTATGGGTTAACGTCGGCATCGTAATCAATACCTTCGATACCAAAGCCGAATAATTTAATAAATTCAGCTTTGTATTCACGGTAATCCGTTAATTCTGACAAGTTTTCTGTGGTCACTTGTGGCCACAGATTACGGCAGTGTTGCTGAATATCTTCACGCAGTTCCCAATCGTCTAAACGGATGCGATTGTCGCTGTCAGTTTCTGGCTTAGCACCATCGGCGCGGAATAGACGCTCACTGAACATGCGATAGATTTGCTCCATACAACCTTCATGCAGACCTTCCTGACGCATTTTCTTGAATACCATAGCGATATACAAAGGCATGACTGGAATAGCCGAACTCGCTTGAGTCACAACGCTCTTCAGTACCGCGACATTAGCGCTGCCACCAGTGGCTGACAATTGCTCATTTAAGGCTTTTGCTGCGCGGTCTAAATCCATCTTGGCCTTGCCAAGGGCGCCGTGCCAGTAGATTGGCCACGTCAGTTCTGTACCGATATAGCTATAGGCTACGGTTTTGCAGTTATCCGCTAATACACCGGCTTCAGATAAGGCTTTGATCCACAGTTCCCAATCTTCGCCGCCCATAACCGTTACTGTATCGGCAATTTCTTGCTCAGTTGCTGGCTCAACGGTGGCTTCAATGATGCAATCTTTATTGGTATCAACCGCAGTCGCAGTGTAAGTTTCACCGATTGGTTTTAGCGCAGAACGGATAAGTTCACCTGAATCTGGCAGTTTGCGCACAGGTGATGCCAGTGAGTAAACGACCATGTCGATTTCACCGAGATCTTGCTTAATAAGCTCGATCACTTTTTGTTTTGCTTCATGGCTAAAGGCATCGCAGTTAATGCTCTTAGAATATAAGCCTTCAGCTTTAGCAAATTTGTCGAAAGCGGCAGAGTTGTACCAACCCGCAGTACCTGGTTTCGTTTCAGTACCTGGCTTTTCGAAGAACACGCCAATCGTTGCGGCATCGCTACCGAAAGCGGCTGCGATACGTGAAGACAGACCGTAACCGCTTGATGAACCAACCACTAATACCCTTTTCGGGCCGTTAGCAATTTTACCTTTAGCTTTGGTTAGCGTGATTTGTTCTTGAACGTTTGCTTCACAACCGACTGGGTGTGTAGTGGTACAAATGAATCCACGAATTTTTGGTTTGATAATCATGTTTAAGCTTCTTCTATCAAAATGACCAATAGGATAAATATTTCGGCGGGTAAATGGCACCTATTTTTAGCCAATTCACCTGATTATTTAAGTGGTTGGAGCAGTTTAACGTTTATGGACAAACAGACTTTGCTCTTGGATCAACCTCTGGGTATATTCATGTTGTGGCGAGTTAAATATCTGTTCTGTAGGCGCTTTCTCGACCATAACACCTTTGTGCAGCACCATGATTTTATCGCTAACATGGCGAATAATATTGAGATTATGGGATACGAAGATATAAGACAAGCCGAGGTCTTTTTGCAGTTTCAGCAGCAAATTAAGAATTTGTGAGCGTACTGAAAGGTCAAGCGCGGTCAAGGCTTCGTCGGCAATAATAATTTTAGGATTGAGCATTAAGGCTCGCGCTACCGCAACGCGCTGTTTCTGGCCTTCGGAAATCATGTGCGGATAAAACTCCGCATGCTCAGGTAATAAGCCCACTTTACGCAATGTGTCGACCACTTGGGTGTGCCGCGATTGCGCCGACATTTTGGTATTAAAACGCAGCGGCTCATCGAGCAACTGGCCAATTGTCAAACGCGGGTTTAGTGAGGTATTCGGATCTTGGAAAATCATTCGAATTAAGCGGCATCTTTGCTTGATATCGCGGCTGTCTAAGGCTTCACCTTCGAAAAAAATCTCGCCGCCGCTGCGGGGCTCAGCACCGACCAAAATGCGGGCTAAGGTACTTTTACCCGAACCCGCTTCACCCACTATGGCTAAGGTTTCGCCGCGCTGGAGCTCGAAGGATACGGGCGCTAATGCATCGTTATATTGGCGGGAAAAGCCTCGATAACCGGTATCGTATCTTTTATAAAGATCGTTAACTTTAAGCAGTGGGGTCGTCATTGTGGGTTTCGCCGTGATAAGGGAAATGACAGGCAAAATAGCGGTCTTTAATATGACTTAAATTTGGCTGATTAACGCATTTTTTTTGGGCTTCGGGGCAACGAGGCCCTAAGCGGCAACCGATTGGCAAATGCTGTAAGGCAGGCGCAGACCCTGGAAGGGTAGGCATAATCGCCTTGTGGCCACCTGAGCCTGAATAGTCGGGCATGTTGTCAAGCAGCGCCTTAGTGTAAGGATGATAAGGCTGCTTAATCACTTCGTCTGTCGGCCCTGATTCCATAACCTGACCGCAATAGAGCACGGATAAGTGATCGCACCATTGGGCTAAGGTTTCAAGCTCGTGGCTGATCAATAGAATCGATACATTTTGTAATTGATTTAATTGAGATAATAATCTGAATATCTGCGCTTGAGTGCTGAGCTCCATCGAGCTTGTGGGTTCATCGGCAATCAAGAGGCGAGGCTGATTAGCAACCGCCATCGCAATCATCACCTTTTGGCATTCGCCTTCGGATAATTCCCACGCATAGCTAGACATTACCTGTCGAGGATTTTTAATCCCGACTTTATGCAGCCATTTTTGCGCTGTCAGCCGTGCATGTCGACGTTTTTGCCAAAAATAGGCATTGGGATTCTTAGGCATAGCTTGCATCAGCTGACTGCCGACGGTTTGCGCCGGATCTAAGCTGCCCGATGGATCTTGGAAGATCATCGCCATGTCTGAACCCATTAGATTGCGGCGCTCTTTTGAGCTCATAGCCATCAAGTTATTGCCATCCCACATCATGCGATCGGCTGTGATGGTCCAGTTGGGACCTGGGATCCCAAGAATCGCTCTGGCTAATAAACTTCGTCCAGAGCCTGACTCACCGACTAGGCCATGAATTTCGCCGGCATTGAGCGTTAAGCTGACTTTTTCGAGCGCCCGCACTCTACCGTGGGGCGTATCGAGTTCAATCGTGAGATTTCGTACGTCGAGTAAAGGCATAAGTTAGTTTCTGATGGGCGCAAGCGCCGACCGTAGGCCATCGCCAACCAAGTTAATGGAAAGCACACTGAAAAGAATCGCTAAGCCCGGGATAGTTACAGCCCAAGGCGCCGTTAATAAATTATCCATACCTTGGGCGACCATAGCGCCCCATTCAGGGCTTGGTGCCTGCGCCCCCAAGCTTAAAAAACCGAGGGCTGCGATATCTAAAATGGCGGCCGAAATGGCAAGTGTGGTTTGAATGATCACCACTTCCCACACGTTTGGCATGATGACATACCAAAAAATTTGCATCGAGTTCGCGCCGTCTAAACGTGCGGCTGTGACATATTCTTTTTGTAATTCTTCATGCACTGACTGGTGTATGGAGCGCACAAATTGTGGGGTTAAGGCAATCCCGACGGCCCAGAACACGTTTTCAAGCCCTGGTCCCATTACAGCGACCACTAAAATGGCCATCAATAATGAGGGAATTGATAACAGCGCGTCGAGTAAGTGCCCGAGAATACTGGATTTTAAGCCCCGCATCATGCCCGACAACGACCCTATGATAAAGCCTGTGAATAAAGCGGTAACTACGATCAGCAGCGCCATGCCAAAGGTCAAGTGCGCGCCGTGTAATAATCGGCTGAAAATATCGCGGCCGAGATCGTCAGTCCCTAAAAAGTGCGCCACTGTCCCTGAAGGGTCCCAAGAGGGTGGCAATAGCAAGGCTCTTGGATCTTGTGCCTCTGGCGGAAAGGGCGCAATCATAGGGCCAAACAGGGTTAGCAAGAGCAGAAATGCAATCGTCCATAGACCCGCTAAGGCGAAAGGATTAGCCGAAAAGTTAATCCAAACCCGCATAGTCGGGGAGGCAATTTGATCTTCTTGATAAATTTTAACTGGTGGCATAAAGGTCTTTTCTGCTCAATGGATTAAAGACTGTGTGCAGCACTTCAATCAAGATACTTAGGAAGATAATCAATAGGGCTACGGCCAGAATACCACCTTGGATGACAGTGTAGTCCCGTTGGTAAATCCCTGAAACCAGCCAAGAACCCACGCCAGGCCATGAGAAAATCATTTCGACCACTATGGCATAACTGGCAAATGAGCCAAGCATGAGCCCTAAATGTTTAAGCACAGGGATCAAGGCATTGGGTAGTGCATGGCGCAGTATAATTGTACTTGTATGCATGCCTCTGGCTTCGGCGGCGCGAATAAAAGTTTGATTCATTACATTCATCATCGCCGAACGAGTGCTGCGAACCACCACAGTAAAAGGTAACACGGCGAGTGTCGTGGCAGGCAAAATGATGTGCAGCAGCGCATCTTTAAATGCCGACATGCCGTATTCAGACTCTGATAACAGGGTATCTACTAGCATAAAGCCAGTGACGGGTTTGATTTCATATAACAAATTGATTTGTCCGGAAATCGGTAACCAACCGAGATCGACACCAAACCAGAGTGAAAGATACAGGCCTAACCAGAATACGGGCACAGAGTAGCCAGTCAGCGTGATCGCCATAATGGTATTCTGGGTGAGTTTATGTTGGCTCTGGGAGGCAAGCACACCTAAGGGAACGCCAAAGAAAATTGCAATAATGGCTGCCATTACAGCGAGTTCAAAAGAGGCGGGCAGAACGGCACTGAGTTCTTCTGCCACTTCTTGATGTGAGGTGACTGAAATACCTAAATTACCGCTAAGCCTTTGTTGCAGGTAAGCGATAAATTGCCACGCTTGGTTTTTATCTAATTTGTAGTCTTGCTCGATTTGAACCAGTTGACTCGCCGTCGGTGTATGTATGCCAGTGAGTGCGTGGGTGCGATCCACCGGAAATAAGCCGGTGGCGTAAAATAAGACACCTACCATGACTAACGAAGTGGCCAGAAACAAATTGAGGCGGCGCAGTAGGTATTTAAGCATTAATTCGCCTCCTCTTGTGCTTGGCTAGTGTGGGCGAAGGAAATGCCACCAAAAGGCGTGAGTTGCATGTCTTTAACATCATGGCGAGTCAACGCCACACGTTTGGCATGGGCCAGACTCAGCATAGGCACTTGTTCGGCCAAAAAGGCTTCTGCTTGCTGATAAATCACTTTACGTTCGACCTGATCTGATACTTCCCTTGCGCTATCTAAGATGGCATCAAACTCAGGGTTACACCAGCGCGAACGATTGTTATTCGACTGCATTGCGGCGCAGCTCAGCAGTGGAGTAAAGAAGTTATCGGGATCGCTGTTATCGGCATTCCAGCCAATCAGCACAGAATCATAGTCATCGCGGCTGAGCCGCTGACTAAACACGCTCCAGTCGTAACTGACGATGTTCACTTTTACGCCTACGTTGGCCAGATCCGATTGAATTAATTCGGCCGTTTTTAACGCATTGGGATTATAGGCGCGGGCGACTGGCATGGCCCAAATATCAATACTGAGATTTTTTATGCCCGCTTCTTTTAACAGGTCGCGCGCTTTTTGCGGATTGTAATCTACAAGCCCTTTGTTATTGTCGTAGGCCCAAGATGCTGGCGGCAGAACGCCTGTGGCTTCAATGGCGGTATTTTGATAAACCGCCCGCAGGATATTTTGTTTATCGACCGCATAGGCGAGGGCGCGGCGAACACGGACATCATTCAGTGGCGGCTTTTGCGTATTAAAGGCCCAAAATGCCACGTTGAGTCCAGGTTGTGACTCAATATTCAATTTTTCATGTTGCTTGATAACAGGCAGCTCACCCGCTTTGGGCAGCGCAGACACACTGCAATCGCCCGCGATCAGTTTTGCGAGTCTGACGGTACTTTTGGGCGTGATATCAAATACGAGCATATCGATTTTTGCTGGTTCGCCCCAAAAGTCAGGATGACGACGATAGCGAATATATTCGTTTTTCGCGTACTGAACTAAGGTGAACGGCCCAGTGCCAATGGCAAAGTGGTCGACGTTTTCAGGATGACCCAATGCTAACTGCTGCTGCGCATACTCATCGGATAAGATCACCGCAAAGTCGGTGGCTAAATTCGACAGAAAAGACGCGTCTTTGCGGGTCAAATAAAAGACCACTTCATGATCGTTTATCTTTTCTATCCCTTTGACCTGCTCAGAAAAGCCAATACTTTGGAAGAAGGGATAACCCGTGCGGGAGACAAAATGATAAGGATGTTGGGTATCGATAATACGTTTAAAAGAGAACAACACATCGTCGGCATTGAAGGGCCGTGTTGGGGTAAACCGCTTCGAATGCTGGAACTGCACGTTTTCCCTGAGGGTGAAGCGATAGCTTAAGCCATCATCGGACATAGCCCAACTCGTCGCCAAGGCAGGGACAAGCTTGCCTGACTGGGTATCATAATCCACTAAGCGACTATAAATTTGGTGCGAGGTGGCATCGATTGTCGTGCCAGACGTCACCAATTGTGGATTAAAAGACTCAGGGTTCCCTTCGGAGCAATACACCAAACCGGAAGGGAGTCGTTGGGGGCCACACGCGACCAACAACCAACTCATGCAAGAAACTGCAGTTGTTAGGCACAGGCGTCTAATTAGCACACTCATTTATAAATCATTATTTTATCGACTATGAACGGCTATTTTAGCAGTGCATCTCCCCCATGGGCAATCTGCTTATGCTTTATCAAGTAAATTGTATTTTTTAAGGATGCCACGCAGTTGGTGGTAGCTTAATCCGAGCATGTCGGCGGTTTTCTTTTGGTTGTATTGGCTGCTTGAGAGTGCTTGCTGGATAAGATCCATCTCAAACTTCTCAGTTTGTTCTTTAAAATCCAGCGGAAAATTAAAGCTATTCACCGAAGACTCAGTATTGACTGGTACTTCAGCCTCAAGTATCGGCGCAGATTGCGGCGTACTGGCAAGGGTTGTCGGCGCGACTGAGGTGATTTGGCGTTCGCGGGTCTTGATCCGAGTTTTAGGTCGATAGGGTGAAGCAAAGGGATCGAGGGTGATATGGTCGATGGGCCGATTTTCACCACCATTACGGTAAACGCTGCGCTCGACCACGTTTTTAAGTTCACGGATATTGCCCGGCCAGTCGTGGGTCATTAATTGCTCGACCGCATGGGCACTAAAACCGCTGAACAGTTGCAGCTTTAATTGGCGTGCCATGCCAACAGCGAAGTATTCCGCCAGCGTCATTATGTCTTCTGGGCGGCAACGCAGCGGTGGCAGAGTGATCACATCGAAGGCGAGTCTATCGAGCAAGTCGGCACGAAATTCGCCTGCGTCAGCAAGCGAGGGCAGATCTTCGTTAGCGGCGCAGATTAAACGAACATCACTTTGCACGGTTTTACTGCCGCCGACTCGTTCAAATTCGCCGTATTCAATGACACGCAGAAGCTTTTCTTGGATAAGTCCTGAGGTATTGGCTAATTCGTCGAGGAATAAAGTGCCGCCGTCGGCGCGCTCAAAGCGACCTTCGTGTTTGCCTTTGGCGCCAGTAAAGGCACCTGACTCATGGCCAAATAATTCGCTCTCGAGTAAATTTTCACTCAAAGATGAACAGTTTAGCTTAATAAAACTTTGATCCCAGCGCTTAGACAGATAATGTAAGCGTTCGGCAATAAGCTCTTTACCTGTGCCACGTTCACCAATAATCAGTACGGGTTTAGACAGCGGCGCTATTTGCGACACATGTTCTAACACTTCGAGTAGGGCGTTGGATTGACCGATAAGGTTGTCTTGCTGAAATTTATTATCCACGATATTTTTTAGTCTTTCGCGCTAAAATTTGGTGAAAATGATAATAAGTGGCTTGAAGCGTAAAAGGAAGTAAAAGTTAATGTTTTGTTTAACCTATTGTATTTTAATGAGAAGTTAAAGTTGGCACGGTTAGTGTATTACCTTATACGAGACCAACATCAATTTGAGGATAGGATTATGGGAATTTTCTCTCGTTTCGCCGATATCATTAACTCTAATATCAGCGCATTGCTGGATAAAGCCGAAGACCCAGAAAAAATGGTTCGACTGATTATCCAAGAAATGGAAGACACACTCGTTGAAGTGCGTTCTACCTCAGCTAAAGTGTTAGCTGAAAAGAAAGAGCTGCAACGTCGTATCAACCGCGTGTTAGAGCAAGTGCAAGATTGGCAGGATAAGGCTGAACTGGCACTGTCCAAAGACCGTGAAGACTTAGCGAAAGCCGCTTTAGTTGAAAAACAAAAAGCGACCGGTTTAACAGACACGCTAAATCAAGAGTTAGCCGTTATCGATGAACATATCGCACGCTTGAAAGATGAAGTGGGCATGTTGCAGGAAAAGCTGCTCGATGCAAAAGCGCGCCAAAAGACCATTATTTTGCGCACTCAAACAGCGTCATCACGCTTAGAAGTGAAAAAGCAGTTAGATTCAAGCAAGATCGACAACGCTATGCTCAAGTTTGAGCAATATGAGCGCCGTGTAGAAGGCTTAGAAGCCCAAGTTGAATCTTACGATCTTGGCAGCAAAAAGACCTTAGCCGATGAGTTTGCGGCGCTAGAAGCGGAAGATTCTGTGAATGCAGAACTGGCAGCGCTAAAAGCCAAGGTGAAAGGTAAAGCGCCAACTAAGTCAAAAGAATAACAATTCAGAGGTGAGTTATGGATATGGACGTACTGATGGCGCCGATTATTATTTTCATGGTGATAGTCGCGCCAATATGGTTAGTTCTTCATTATCGCAGTAAGCGACAAGTGAGCCAGGGACTCACTGAGGAAGAGTTTTCACAACTCAATGACTTGATATCCAAGGCCGATAAAATGGCGGCGCGTATCGAGACCTTAGAGGCCATTCTGGATACAGAATCGCCCGAATGGAGGGGGAAACATGAGAGGATCTAATGGCCGTACTTTGTACCGCATTCCCCAGTCAGGCAAAATAGCGGGTGTATGTGCAGGGATTGCCGAGTACTTTGCGATTGAAACTTGGTTAGTGCGAGTACTGGCGGTGTCTATCTTCTTACTCGGCGGCTCAGGTGTAGTGTTTATCATCTATGTCGCTTTGTGGGTGATTTTAGACATCAAGCCGCAAAAGCATTACGATAGAGACGATATCGAGGTGAAGAAGAAGCCGTGGCAGTCGGGAGAACCCGCAAAGCAAGCGCTGAGCGACGTGAGTCGTCAATTTCGAAGTCTGGAAGTCAGGCTACAAAATTTAGAACGTCACGTCACCTCTGACAACTTTGATTTAAAAAGACAAATCAATAGTTTGTAACCCTTCTAAAGGGCGGCCATGTCCGCCCTTGTTGCTTAATCTCTGTTTCACTCCAGTATATAGTCAACATCACTTGACATAAGTTAACATCATTCGACATAAGGGAAGTCTCTATGGGAATGCTTGATGCCTCGCTCCATAAATTAACCCAAAAGGGACAATCCCTGTTACATCGCACCGCGGACCGGCATTTACGTTTGGCCGTGACTGGGCTTTCTGGTGCGGGAAAAACCGCGTTTATCGCAGGGTTAGTCAATCAGTTACTTAATTCTGGTCCTGTCTCAACCTTACCCCACGCCCGCAACAACAGCGCTTTGCCACTGTGGCAGGTGAGCCGCGATCAGCGTTTGCTCGGGGTTAAGCGTGCCATGCAGCCGGATCTGGAAATCGCCAGTTTTGATTATCAAGGCGCCATGTTAGCGCTCACTTCCGATCCTGCGACATGGCCAGCCTCCACTCGCACTATTTCTGAATTACGACTGGCGATTAAATACCGACCGCAAAAGGGCTTATTGGCCAAGTTTTCTGATACCGCCACACTGTATTTGGACATAGTCGATTACCCCGGCGAATGGCTACTCGATTTACCTATGCTGCGCCAAGACTTCGTTACTTGGTGCCGTGCCCAACAAGTTCGCATCGAGAATCTTAAAAGCTCACCCTTGTATGCTGAGTTTGAACAATCTTTGATGTCATTAGATTTAGCCGCTAGCGCCGATGAGCAGCAATTAAAGCGGATTGCCGATCAATATCAGTTATTACTCAATGATTTAGTGCACGTGCAAGGTTATTACCAAGCGCAGCCTGGACGCATGTTATTGCCGGGTGAATGGCAGGGCGCTCCCTTATTGGCTTTTTTCCCCCTGTTATTGGTCAATGATGAAAAGTTCGCAGCGCTTTCGCAAAGCGATAAACACAGTGGATTCCACGTCCTGGAAAAACGCTATCAAGAATACGTCGCTAAAGTGGTTAAGCCTTTCTATAAAAACCACTTTGCCGGTTTTGATCGGCAACTCGTGTTAGTTGACTGCTTTAGTGCGTTGAATCGCGGTAAAAAGCAATTTGAGGATATGGGCGCGGCGCTCAATGCCATTATGGAAAGCTTTCAGTTTGGCCAATCGAGTTATTTACGGCGTTTATTTTCTCCCCGTATCGACCGTTTATTGTTTGCCGCGAGCAAGGTTGACCATGTGACGCGCGATCAGCAGAGCCATGTTTTGTCCTTGCTGACCGATATGTTGAAACACAGCCAGCATTTTGCCAGTTTCGATGGTTGTAAAGTGGAGACGATGGCGATTAGCGCCATCAAGGCGACTCGCCATGGCATGGTAACGACCCAAGAGGGCGAGGTCGAAGTCGTGCAGGGGACGGGACTCAATGGCAAAGCCCTGACCTTGTTTCCAGGCGAAGTGCCCACTCGCTTACCTGAGCCTGATTTTTGGCGTGACCAAGGGTTTAACTTTGTCGGCTTTGCACCGCCGAGCAATGTGAATGTTGACCCCTCTCAAGTGCACTTTGACCATATTCGTCTCGATCATCTGTTGCAGTACTTACTGGGAGATAAGTTGGAATGACGCTAAAGCTATCGGATAACCCAAATGAACAGGCGGCCAATTCATCTGCCAAAACAGCTGAAGGCTCGGTTGAGCAATCAGCTGAACAATCCATTGAACAACAGGCAGTTAAACAACAGGCCATTAAACAAAAGCCGCTGAAAAAGCAGCAGCTGTTTGACCCACAAGTCGTGGCGCTTAAACCCAGTAAAGAGGACCTCAAAGGGGCGAAAGCCTTTGATCCGTTTGCGCCTGTGCAAGACATTGAAGCTGATGTTGAGGCGTTAATGGATGCGACACTGTCTGCCCATCCAGAAATGATCGATACCAAATCGGTATCGCCTCAGCTCGTCAAGTCACGCCCTTGGTCTTGGCTTGCTCGTATGGCGGCAGTGAGTTTATTGCTGCTCGTGGTGGTTCAAACGGGATTAGGACTGAGGGATGCTTGGCTTGAGAGCCCTTGGTTGTTCAGTTTTTATGGTGCGGTGCTTGGGGTCGTCAGTGCGTGGGCATTGGCAGGGGTGGTCAGTGAGTACCGCAAACTGAAGCGGCTTAAACAGGTCGCCGATACCCAAGAAACGGGCGCTAGGCTGGCGCAGAGCATGCAAATGGGTGAAGCAGACAGCTTTATCGATAACATAGTGTGCCACTATGGCGACAGCCAAGGTTTGCAGCAACTTCGCCGTTCATTAAAAGATGAGCATAACGATGCCGAGAAAGTCTTGTTATTCGAGGACTTAGTGTTGACGGAGCGGGATGAACTGGCCAAAAAAGTGGTGCGACGCTATGCGGCTGAGTCGGCAGTGTTACTGGCGGCCAGTCCGTTAGCTGTGCTCGATATGGCAATCATCCTTTGGCGTAATCAACGTATGCTGCGTGATGTCGCCCGCTGTTATGGCATAGAGCTGGGTTATTGGAGCCGGATTAAACTTATCCGCAGTATCATCATCAATATTATTTATGCGGGCACCAGTGAATTAGTTACCGATTTAGGGACACAGCTGTTATCAGTTGAAATGACAGGTAAATTGTCAGCTCGCTTGGCTCAAGGCTTAGGCGGCGGCATGTTAACTGCGCGCCTTGGATATCAAGCCATGGCACTGTGTCGGCCGATTGTGTTTAGGGAGGAGCAAAGGCCCAAATTGTCTAAAGTGCACCAGGAATTGTTAATTGAACTGAAGCAGCTTTCAGGCAAGCTGTTTACTAAGGAAGGCCGCGACGCATTAAAAGGCCAGTTCGCCGATGTTGATGACAAGGTACCTAAGTCAACTAAAGATAAGTCTAGAGAGTAAATGCTATTTAATATCAAATGATTGACTGATTAAAGTCGTCAACATAGATGCGTTAATGGGCTGGTTCCTTAGCGCATTTTTTTATGTTTTTTTGCAGGTAGCGAGTATGGCAAAGTGCGACTAAAAAGTGCTATGTAACAAGTTAATTACACTTTGCGCGCTGCTATTTTCGCCATGCTACTGGCTTAAGTGCTTGGTCGCGTTATGGTAGGGCTTATTCTGTAGGTCTTATTCGATAGGGCTAATGTTTCATTAACTTATCTATTGGATTATCCATAACGCAGGTATTGAGCATCCCAAACGAACAATCAATCAAGAAGGGATCAGTTCAATGCCAATTACAAGGAGCTAGGTATGCAAGATGAGTCAGGCAAGATGTGGAAAGCGGCAACACAGGTTATTCATGGCGGCCATGAGCGTGAGGCCTTTGGCGCCTTAGTGACGCCGCTATATCAAAGTGCAACTTTTGTGTTTGAGTCTGCACAGCAAGGCGGTGAGCGATTTGCGGGTAATGAGCCGGGTTATATTTACACGCGCTTAGGTAATCCGACAACCGCCGAGCTTGAACGTAAAATGGCGATTTTAGAAGGTGCAGAGGCTGCCGCTGCAACCGCATCTGGTATGGGCGCAGTATCCGCCGCATTACTGGCTAACTTGCAGATGGGCGATCACTTAGTGGCATCCAATGCCGTATACGGCTGTACTTATGCGCTAATGACGACTCAGTTCGCTCGCTTTGGTATTGAAGTGTCCCTAGTAGACTTTTCATCGGTAGCAGAAATAGAAGCGGCGATTAAATCCAATACTAAGGTCATTTTCTGTGAAACCCCAGTGAATCCCCATTTACAGGTGTTTGATTTGGCAGCAATAGCGACTATTGCCAAACGTCACCAGTTGGTCAGTATTGTCGATAATACTTTTATGACCCCATTACTGCAGAGGCCGCTGGATTTTGGTATTGATTTGGTGATCCACAGTGCGACTAAATATCTGAATGGTCATGGTGATGTTATTGCGGGGATAGTGTGTGGCAGCGAAGAACAGCTCCATAAAGTGAAGTATGAAATCTTAAAAGATATTGGCGCTGTGATATCGCCACACGATGCTTGGCTGATCTTGCGCGGCCTTAAAACCTTAGATGTGCGTTTACAGCGCCATTGCGATAGTGCACAGCGCGTGGCCGAGTTTTTGGCCGAACATCCCAGTATTAACCGCGTGTATTATCCCGGACTTGCCTCTCACCAAGGGCATAAATTCATTGGTCAGCAGATGAAACGTGCCGGCGGCGTGATTGCGTTTGAACTGGCGGCAAATTTAGAGGAGGCTATGGCCTTTGTGGGGCATTTAAGCTTGTTCTCTATTGCGGTGAGCCTAGGCGATGCAGAATCCCTCATTCAACATCCAGCGTCGATGACGCACTCTCCCTATACGCCAGAGGCGAGAGCGGCGGCTGGCATTGGTGATAATCTGCTGCGAATTTCTATTGGCTTAGAAGATTGTGACGACATTATCGCTGACTTGAGTCAAGCGTTAGCGCGTTTAGCTTAACGAGTGTCACTAATTTAAACCACCAACTATTTGAATGATAAAAGGGATGCGATTTAGCATCCCTTTTTCTATGGCTAAGTTTAGGTTCATCGGGTTAAGAGGTGAAGTTTAGCTAGGGTGAAGTTTAGCTAGGGTGAATATTTGTGGCGCCGATTTGGTATTTCATAACAGCTTGGACTATTTTTGATTTGAGGCCACGGAAGTAGGAAGAGAGGCCGCAATTCATGGAATAGAGGAAGAGTTATGAACATCACCAAATGTATACCTGCGATTATGAGCGCCATGGCATTAACGGCTTTTTTAACAACGCCAGCAATTGCCGCAGACACCCCGACTAAAGCCGCCGCTAAAATGCAGACTCAGGCTAAAACCGAGGCGAGCGATATGGCATCGGATGCGAAGAAAGCTATGCCGGATGCTGCTCAAGTCAACATCAATACGGCTTCAGCCGAGCAGTTACAAGTGCTAAAAGGGATTGGTGCCGCTAAGGCGCAAGCGATTGTCGATTACCGAACCCAAAATGGTAAGTTCAATGCAATTGATGATTTAGCCAATGTCTCGGGTGTTGGGGCTAAGTTGATTGAGCAGAATCGTCATTTGATTAAGTTGTAATTATCTCAGGCGATGATTGAGTTGCATTATGTATTGAGTTTTACTCTTGTTGAATTTTTAATATGCCAAGTTTGACACAGTGAAACTCAGGGAAATGTCTATAAAAGTCTGCATTTGCAGGCTTTTATCATTTCAACCACTTCACTTGCTTATAGATTGTGCAGTTAGGCGGGATATTAAGAGATCTTGTCGATTAGCGCTTGATCCCATAGGAGGCATGGGGGATAATCCTCAGCGTTCAAGCAAGCACTTTGGTTTATATTTTTCAAAGCAATGCTCGAAGTTATGGTGACCCTAGGGTCCCCCCGCAATGATAACTTGTGAACTCGGCCAGGCCCGGAAGGGAGCAACCGCAGCAAGCGACTCGTGTGCCGGGGTGTCGGCTCTAGGGGAACCTCCAATTCTGCAATACCTCTGTTTTATTCTCGTTTCACTTCTGTATATCTACTCAATTTATTGTATTCAATATACTAGCTAACTGACTATTTCTGTTTTCTGCCGTTAATCATTTATAGCGTGAATACTTTATACGCAATGGGATAATCCATTGTTTGCCTCTTTCCTGCCACTGCAACGGCTAAAATACCCTCAAAAGTCAGACCTTAGCGAGATTAACGATTGGCTTCGGCTTCTTCCTGCAATCTTTTTTGCAGATTTTGTTTAAGGAAGGCGCGGGACTTTTCGAGTGCGGTTTGGATCTCACGCTTTAATGCTTGCAGCTCGTTATAGTCTTCAAAGAAGTAGGTATCGACGAGGTGGCGTATGTAGCGCACTGGCAGTTGATTTAAGGTCACACAACATAAGTCGGCGAGATAGTCCTCAGGAAGCTCGTCCATAAGTCCTTCATCTGACAATATTTCCATTAAAAGAACTTCGTAGTAATTACGGATTTCGAGTTGCATCGTTATGCTCCATGACGGTTTTCATTGAGTTTGCTACCACAAATGGTTTGCCGCAATAAAAAGTTGACTGTGTCTTTGGCTTAATTGTAGTGCGTCTCTGCTATAGCCGCCGCCTATCACGGCTGCAATTGGAATATTTTCCGATTTTGCCATTGATAACACAGCTAAATCCCGTCTGAACAGCCCTTCTTGACTGATATTGAGCAAGCCGAGATCATCATTTTGATGGATATCGACCCCAGCATCATAAAGAATGAGATCTGGCTGATGGATGCGAATGAGCAGGGCGAGTGTTTGCTCCACGGTTTCGAGATACAGATTGTCATCGCTGCCTTTGGTTAGCTCAATATCATGGTGGGAATGCTGCTTACGACTCGGGAAGTTCTCTTTGCAGTGAATCGAGCAACTGATTATCCCTTGATGTCGCTGGCTGAGTGTTGCACTGCCATCACCTTGATGCACATCGCAATCAAAAATCAGTACCTTGTGCACTTGCTGGCTCGCGATGGCATTTCTGGCTGCGAGGATAAGATCGTTAAAAATACAATAGCCACTGCCAAAATCGTAATGGGCGTGATGATAGCCGCCCGTTAGGTGCAGGCCAATACCCTGATTTATGGCCAATGAAGCCGTGAGTGTGGTGCCTGCCACAGAATGCAAGGTGCGCTCAACTAAGGCTTCACTCCACGGAAAACCAATCCGTCTAAGCGCCGCTGTTGGCAAAGTGCCCGCGATAAACTGCTCTACGTACTCGCGTTGATGCACTTGCATTACATCCTGCGCTGTCATCGCCGTTGGCGTGTGGAAATGGGCTGGTGTGGCAAGCTGATTATCGAGTAAGTACTGCCGTAAATTCGCGTACTTGGTCGTGGGGAATCTGTGGTGAGGAGAAAGCGCCAGCTTGGAATAGCTGGCGTGATAAACCAGTGGGATCAGAGTCAATATTGACTAAACCTCGTTATCGCAAGTCGTTATAGCTGTGAAATTGCCCAGCTCATAAATTCTTTACGTGTTTTCTCATCCGCTTGTAACCACCAGTATTGCAACATTTGTTGTGGATTGGCAGCTGTTGCTTTAGAAGTGTCTACAGGAGCTGTGAGTGACGTCGCGCTAACGGTAGCCGATGTTGCCACGGGTGCTGGTGCAACGGCAACCACTGCGCCTGCTGCACCAGTTGCTGCCGCGGCAGTTCCCGATACGTCAACGGCTTGATTACCACTAAAAAGACGAGAGACAAAGCTTTCTTCTTCTAAATTGGTATTCACCACTTGGAAATTGACATCGCCTTTATCGCCACGGGTCAATTTGATTTGTGGGTTTTGCGCGTAAACTTTGGGTTTTTTAACGACTTTGCCTTCGGCGGCTTGGAGGTAATATTGATAGTCGCCATCAACGTCTAAGGTCACGATGAAAGGGGCTGATTTAACAAAGGTTTGGCTATCGCTAAAATCGTCTTCAACCATCTCATGGTAACGAATGGCGATTTTATGAGTGCCAGGTGTCAATTCTAAGCTGCTTTTATGATTGAACACGCTAGACTCGACTTTTTTACCATCTAGTGCAAGGTACTCAAATGACATCGGAATGTTGAGATCTGCGGCGAAAGCTGAAGCAGAACCGAGTAATACTAGCAGGCTGCTGATTGGCAAAAGTGATTTCAATTGTTACTCCTTAACGATTATTACTCTGATACGGACGTTCGAATATTTGAATGCGATCTTCTATATAACTAATAGCTTGCCTGCATTTTCCTAGACGACGATGCATCAAAAGGATGTCATTTTGCAATTTTATTTTGTCAGCACTATGACAGTTTTCAAGTTTTGATTCCATTTCTTCAATTTTTTGTTCAAATTTTTTCGCCCAATTCAGGTGTTTGTTCAATTCTTCATAGATCTCGTGACTATTTTGCATCACGTTATTGGCGATCCAATCGAAACCACTGGCTTGGTGAGACTGATTCTGACGCTGAGCAAAACGGGCGCGGCTACTGGCACGTTGCTGAGTTTTGGACTTAATGTCGATAGAGGTCGTCAGCAAGGCCCGTTTGACGGCGGTGAATCTGTCTTGGATCCGCTCACAGCTGAGGGCAATCGTCTGGGGGGCGAGTTTGAGCTTAATTTGTTTTTCGAGCTGTATAATGCTGCTCCGAATTTGTTCAATACAAGGGCCGAGTTGAGCGCCGTGTTGGACAAATAGCGAATGATTGAAGCGCTCCGTTTCTTGCAGGAGTTTACGTTGCGGCGGCGCGAGTCGATTATCGTGCTGCAGTACTTCTTGCTCTAGCGCTTTGAGCTGATTTTTCAGCATCACCAGTAATTGTTGGGTGTTCACAACCATGCGCTCCATGCCAAATTCGCTGCAATCATTAGCACGATCAAAATAAACAGTGGACGAATAAAGGGCATACCAAATTTAATCGCGCAGCGCGCGCCGATAAATGAGCCTAACATCATGCACAATCCCATCCACAAACCTATTTGCCACTCTACCTGCCCAAGCCAGCCAAAGATAGTCAATGCGGTCAAGTTGCTGGTGAAGGTCATCGCACGGGCGAGGCCGCAACTGTGCAGTAAAGGCAGTTTATACAAAGAGCCGGATGTGACAGTCCAAAACGCGCCAATGCCAGGGCCGGCAAAACCATCATAAGTGCCTAAAGCAAGTCCCTGTAACCATTGTTGCTTGGCGGGTGGTTTGCTGGTTGGGGCTTGACAGTTAACGTCCGATATCGCATTGGGGCTGACTAAACTGTAAATGGCAATGCCAATGATCAGCAGCGGCAGGACTTTTTCGAGCCATTGGGTATCGACTAAATAGACTAAGAAACTGCCCAATACGGCGCCAATAAAGGTGGCAATAAAGGCCATGTACCAAAACGAGGGTTTAAAAAGGTGCTGACGATAATAGGTCCAAGCCGCCATTGAAGAGCCAAAACTGGCGGCTAACTTATTGGTACCTAATACGGTGTGCGGTGCTATGCCTAAGGTTAACAGTGCGGGGATCGACAATAGGCCACCGCCGCCAACAACGGCATCGATGAATCCAGCGATAAGACCTATAACTGCCAACAGGGCCCAATGACTGGGCTCGAGTAACAATTCCAAATTTTAATCCTACTCTATGACACGTCTAAAGGGCGGTAAGGCGTCCAGCAAGGACTTGCCATAGCGTTTAGTAACTAACCGCCTATCTAAAATGGTGACTCGGCCATAATCTTGCTCTTTACGCAGTAATCTACCACAACTTTGAATAAGCTTACGTGAAGCATCTGGGATAGTCAGTTGCAAGAAGGGATTGCCGCCTTTGACTTTGACATATTCCGCATGGGCTTGCTCAACGGGCGAGGTTGGCACCGCAAAGGGCAGTTTAGTGACGATCAAGTTCGTCAGATAATCGCCGGGTAAGTCGAGGCCTTCGGAGAAACTGCCGGTGCCGAATAATATGCTCGGTTCGCCTTTATCGCACTTAGCTTTATGATTCTCTAACAACTGTTGCCGTGGCGCATTGCCTTGAATAAGCAGCTCAGTGGTGAGTTTACCTTCAAGTAATTCAACCACTTTTTCCATCTGCCAGTAGGAGGCGAATAACACTAAGGTAGCCATTTCTCCTTCAATCAGAGTGACGATTTGCTCCGCAAGTTCAGCCGTATAGGCATCGTCCGTCGGCTCAGTGCGCATTTTGGGTAAATAAAGTGTCGCGTTATTGGGATAATCGAAGGGCGATTGTAAGGCTAAATAACGGCTGCCATCGTTGAGTGATAAACCGACTTGATGCACAAAATGGTCGAAGTTATTGAGTGCGCGCAGCGTGGCACTACATAAAACTACGCCCGCGGCTTTCTGCCATAGCATGGATTCCAGCATAAAGCCGACTTCGATAGGTGAGGCGCTAAACAGATAATCCACTTGTTTACCTGTGATGAGCTCAACCCAGCGCGCCATAGGTGCACCTTTATGTTTATCTTCCTTGGCCATCATCTTCCACAATTTTTGTAGATTCTCGAGCCTTTGCAGCATAAATCCGGTTTCGGCTAATAGTGCTTCGGATTGATGTTTAGGAATGTCGCCATCTTTAATCGCCTCTGCCAACAGTGACAGCATTTTATTAAACTGTTTGAGGGCAAGATTAGAGGTCACTGCAAGGTTTTCAGCCAGAATGAGTAATGAGTCAGGCAGTTTGCCGTGCTCAAAACGCAGACGGTTTTCAGGATTAGCAAAGTGCTTTGTCTGGGTATCGCAGTAGTGGGCCACTTGATTGAGCTGGGCGATAAGATCGCCTAAGTGATCTTGCATCGCCTGCGCGGGGGCAATGATGTTGTTGCTCTTTATTTGGTTTTGTAACTTAGCGCAGGTTTTGCCAATTTTTTCGAGCCAGTCGCAGGCACCCCTCAGCGTGGCCTGTGCGCTGGAGAAATCCCGCGCCACAATGGGTAAGTGATGTGCCTCATCGATAACATAAAACACGTCTTCGGGATCGGGCAAAATCACGCCGCCACCTAATTCTAAATCGGCAAATAACAAGCTGTGGTTGGCGATGAGCACGTCCCAGGTATCGACATCTTCACGGGCTTTATGGAACGGGCAATTTCTGTGGCTGGCGACTTGGCGATGACAGCTGTGTTTGTCGCAGGCGATTTGTTGCCACAGATGATCGGGCAGCGGCACGGCTAAGGTATCGATTTCACCGTTCCAGCGACCTTCGTTATAGTCTTTTAACAGGCCATGCATCATAGCCACTTGGCTATTGTCAGGCTTAGTTTGCCACATGGCCATTTGTGTACTGTTGTCGTCACCGATGAGCATCGCCAGTTTCGATAGACACACATAACGTTGTCGACCTTTGACTAGGCCAAAGCGGAAATTTAAGCCGGATTGCTCAAGGAAGAAGGGCAAGTCTTTATGCAGTAATTGTTCTTGCAGGGCGACGGTCGCGGTGGCGATACAGACTTTTTTCTTGCTCGCTAATGCCAGTGGAATGGTACCGAGAATATAAGACAATGATTTACCGATACCAGTCCCTGCTTCGACCACTATGATGCGTCTATCTTTGTCATAGTCGCCGGCGAGGGTCTTAGAGATTTCCGCCACCATATAGTTTTGTTCGCGGCGCGGCCTAAAATGAGGCAAGGCGGTAGCGATATCCTTATAGATGGCGCGGATCTGGGTTTTTACATTGTCAGGTAACATGCGTCACTACTTTATCGAATTAATGCTGTACATAATAACAGTGATTGCATAGCCTAAGAAACTTTTCTGCCATTTGGCGGCATTTAAATTGAGTAGCTATACGATTTGGGAACCCATGCGATGAAGCCAGAGGCAACAACGGCCGTTAGTGTACAAGGTCGAGTCTTAACACGCCATGCGATTCATCGTCATGGGAGTTTAGTGTTGCAGTATTATCTGGCGACCGCCCAAGGTCCTGTGCTGGTGGAAGTGCAAGGCACTGAACACATTTGTTTTTGTCATCAAACGGATGTGGCGGCTTTACAGTTACAAACGCCGGGTCAAGCATTGCGGTTTGTGCCGTTAGCGCTCAAAAGCTTTAAAGGCGGCTCCGTCAGTGGAGTTTATGCTAAATCGAGCAACAGCTTACGTACCTTACAGCGCATCGCAAAAGATGCCGATATCCCTTTATTTGAAGCGGATATTCGCCCTGAACAGCGTTATTTAATCGAGCGGTTTGTGGCGCTGGATGTGGCATTTTTAGGGCATTTCTCTGCGCCGACTAGCGACAGTCTTGAGGCTAACTCGCTGCCCGTGTTTATCGCCGAGCGGGCTAAGAGTATTGCCCCTTTAACGGCGGTGAATTTACGCTGTATCTCACTGGATTTTGAATGCAGCTTTGAGGGCTTACTCTATTCGGTCGCGCTATATGGTCAAGACAGTGGCCGAGACGTGGGGCAAGGCAGCCTCAAGCAGACTTATGAAAAAGTGATTATGGTGGGCGAAGCTGAATCAAACTCCCCCGAATATATTGAATGGGTGGCCGATGAAGCGGCGCTGATCCATCGATTAATTGCGTGGTTCCATGAGTTTGATCCTGACTTTATTATCGGTTGGTCAGTGGTGAGTTTCGATCTCGCGCTGTTGTCACGCCGTGCATTATTACACCGGATTCCGCTCACTATTGGCCGCGGTGGCGCTAAGCTCGATTGGAAAGTTGACAATAAGTTTCGCCCAGAAACCTTAGTCTTACCGGGCCGTGTGGTACTCGATGGTATCGATTGGCTTAAAGCCGCTTTTTACCACTTTGAGCGTTTCTCGTTGGAATTTGTGTCGCGGCAACTATTAGGTGAAGGCAAGGCCATTCATAACGTCGATAATCGCGTTGAAGAAATTGACCAGCTGTTTAAGACCGATAAACAAGCCTTAGCGCATTATAATCTTACCGATAGCCGCCTAGTATGGGATATTTTTACTCACACTCAATTGTGGGATTTTGCCCTCGCGCGTGCTGAACTGACAGGTTTAGAACTGGGACGTGTAGGGGCCTCAGTGGCGGCGTTTAATCATTTGTATTTACCGCATCTACATCGCGCGGGATATGTCGCTCCTGCAGAGCCTGTGAGTCAGGGCGTTGAAAGTCCTGGTGGTTACGTGATGGATTCTGTGCCGGGTCTTTATAAACACATCTTAGTGTTCGATTTTAAAAGTCTGTATCCCTCCATTATTCGCACCTTTTTGATCGACCCTAAGGGATTGATTGAAGGCTTGCAGTTGCCCGAGTCTGAATGTGTTGCGGGGTTTCTCGGTGGCCGTTTCAGTCGGCAACAGCCTATTTTACCTAAGCTAATTCAAACCTTATCTGAGCAGCGCGAAAAGGCTAAGCGTGAGCACAATGCGCCGTTATCCCAAGCGATAAAAATTATCATGAACTCGCTGTATGGGGTTTTAGGCTCTCAAGGCTGCGTGTTCCATGATGCCAAGTTGGCAAGTTCGATCACGATGCGCGGCCATCAAATCATGAAACAAACCCGCGCATGGATAGAAGAGATGGGCTATCAAGTGATTTACGGCGATACGGATTCGACCTTTGTGTGGCTTGGCAGCGAGCCTGATCTATCAGACATTAACGCCTTAGGTAACACTCTGGCGCAGGATATCAATGCTAAGTGGCAGGCTAAGATCTGTGCTGATCACCAAGTTGAGAGTTTTCTCGAGTTACAGTTTGAGCGGCATTACGAGCAGTTCTTTATGCCAACCTTAAGAGGTTCATTAGAAGGCAGTAAAAAACGTTATGTTGGCGCGTGGCGCAATGCGAGCGATGAACTTGAGCTCACCTTTAAAGGGATGGAACAAGTGCGTAGTGATTGGAGCCCCTTAGCGCGCAAAGTCCAAGAGTCACTCTATGAGCGAATGTTTAACCAAAGGGATATCAGTGTTTATTTAGCCAGCGTGTTTGAAAAACTGCTTGATGGTCAGTTGGATAATGATTTGGTATTTCGTAAACGCATGCGGCGCAATATTGAAGATTACACAGCTAAATCTTCACCACATGTTAAAGTCGCCCAGCAACTATGCGGCATAACAGGTGATGTCTCTTTTGGCAAGCGTGGGGCGCAAATTGACTACCTGATTACTGTAAATGGACCGGAACCCTTACTGTACAGAACGTCACCAATTGATTACCAATACTACATTGATAAGCAAATTGGCCCTATTGCAGAACCGGTATTTTCGATAATGAAACTAAACTACATGGATATTGCGTCAAAGCAGTTGCTGTTAATATAGTGTTTTTAATGTTCCTTATGTGTTGCGATAGGTGGCGAATGTAGCGTTTTAACCTGTTTTGTAGAGGTTAACTGGTTTGTTTTTGTGATGTTAATCGACATATTCTTTAGGTTTCGCTTTGAGGGGATATTGAAAATTTGCTACCCTTTAAGCGGAAATTGTAAGGAAATATAACAACGGAATGACGTTGGCAGAACATAAACAAAAAAAGGTTAAGCACCAAATGAACAAGACGTTAGTAGCAACTGCGCTTGCAGCAATTTTTTTAGTACCATCAGTCTCGGCTATCGAGATCTATAAAGATAATAAAAATGCCGTAGAAATCGGTGGTTTTATTGATGCACGCGTGATCAACACTCAAGGGGAAACTGAGGTTGTTAACGGTGCATCTCGCATTAATTTTGGTTTTAATCGTGAGTTGACTGACGGTTGGAAAGCCTTTGCTAAATTAGAGTGGGGCGTAAACCCCGTTGGTAGCAGCGATATCGTCTATAACAATCGCTTCGAATCTGTTCAAGAAGAGTTCTTCTATAACCGTTTAGGTTACGCAGGTCTGTCCCATGACACTTATGGAACACTAACTATCGGTAAGCAGTGGGGTGCTTGGTACGATGTCGTTTACAACACTAACTACGGTTTTGTGTGGGACGGCAACACTGCAGGTGTTTACACTTATAACAAAGATGACGGCGCGGTAAACGGCGTGGGTCGTGGTGATAAAACGGTCCAGTATCGCAACGCCTTTGGCGATGTTAGCTTCGCAGTTCAAGCGCAGTTGAAAAACAGCAGCTTCTATACTTGTGATTCAGAAGATATTACTCAACAAGCTTGTGAAGAGTTATGGAGCAGTGGTGATCGTACAGCTCAACAAGTTGAGTACAACTACACTTATGGTGGCGCGCTGACCTATAAAGCCACTGATATGCTGACTTTAACTGCGGGTGTTAACCGTGGTGAGTTTGATGTGAGTTTTGGTAACGGCGAACAAACTACAGCGGTTGATCTTATCTACGGTGCAGGTATCACTTGGGGTAACTTCGATAACGATGGTTTATATGCTGCTGCAAACTTTAACAGACAAGAAAACCATGATACTGACAACATTGGTCGTTTGATCAAAGATGCCTATGGTATTGAAAGTTTAGTTTCTTACAAGTTTGACAATGGCCTGCGTCCATTCATTTCTTACAACGTGCTTGATGCGGGTAAAGACTATGTTATCCAGCCTAACTTCAATGCCGATCCTAACGATGAATTCAAACGTCAGTTCTTAGTTGTCGGTTTACACTTTGTATGGGACCCAAATACAGTTCTGTACATAGAAGCCCGTAAAGATTACAGCGATTTCACTAGTTCAGATAAAGACCAAGAAGCTAGAATGGCACTTTCTGAATCTGATGGCGTAGCAATCGGTATCCGTTACACACTTTAAGTTCTTCCTTGTATATTACAAAAGTTTAAGTGTTTAGAATTGTGCCAGTTGTAAGTGTTGCTTCAAAGCCCAAAGTGTAAAACTTTGGGCTTATTCATTAGCAAAGGTATTTAAAATCAATGATATGGTCTTGAATGGTTTAAGTTTTAGCATTTTCTCTCATTACAATCAAACTCACGTCAATTCTGATCTTAGTTGTGCCATCTCCATTCCTATAATCACTTTCTGTATAAATAATCACCACTCTCTCATCCTAATGAATCTTTATTAGAGTAATAATGTGTCATTTGTTTGTTATTTGTTGATTTAGTGTTTTATATGTGATTTTATTGCTCTTGAAGTTGACGTATTGGCAACCAAGGTTGCAGTAAAGCAATTTACGTTATCTATACATAAATGTAGATGCAAAATATAAGAAAAACATGATTTATCAAGGGAGATAGACAATGTACAAGAACAATTTATTATCTAATTCAGTGCGTTACGCTCTGCTTGGCGGTTTAGCGGCTGCGACATTAAATGCTCCTACAGTTTTGGCTGCTGAGGATGGAGCAAAAGTTGAGCGTATTGAGGTTACAGGTTCACGTATTAAACGTAGTGATTTAGAAGGTGCATCGCCTGTAACAACCATTTCATCAGAAGATATGAAAATGGAAGGAAACCTTACTGTTGCAGATGCTTTGCGCAACAGTAATTTGAATACTTTCGGTTCTTTCTCTGAAAGATCTGGTAGTTCAGCTCAATCTCAAGCAACTATAGATTTGCGTGGTGCAGGATCGGATCGAACTCTCGTTCTGATTGATGGTAAACGTTTTCCTGGTTCTCCTACTTTAGGCGGTGGTTCCGCAAATTTAAACGCAATACCAATGGCTGCTGTTGAGCGTATTGAAATTTTAACTGATGGTGCTTCTTCTACTTATGGCTCTGATGCTATAGCTGGTGTAGTTAATATCATTATGAAGAAGAACTACCAAGGTATTGAGTTCAATGTAGGAAGTGGTTCTCGTGAGGCTGATGGTGGCCAAACTAGCAAAGAATTTTCTGTTGTCGCTGGTTATCAGATGGATAAAGGTAACATAACGTTCGCTTTTGACCATCAAGACCGCAAAGGTATTTCAGATGGTGACCGTCCATATACCGCTGCAAGTATGACTGATAATAATGGTGACGGAATAATTCAAGCTTATACAGATACCATAGGTTGGAGTATCTATGGTGCAACTGTTGCATCACCTGATTTTTCAGAAGCTCAAGCATCGCCATTGTGTGATGATCTTGCAGCTCAATATGGATCTGATGTATTTAAGAAAGTTGCTGCAGATGATGATTGGGGGCCAGGTTCTACCTACTGTATGTACGCGTTTGCAAACGTTTCATATAATAAAGCATCAATAGACCGTAATACTGTATACGTTGATGCAAATTATGAGGTTTCTGAAAACGTAGAGTGGTTTGGCCGTACAATGTTTACCCAAAATAATTCATTTGGTCGCTATGCACCACCCGCTGCTGCATGGAATAAGATGTCTGCAGATAATCCTAATAATCCATATGGTGAGGAAACAACTGGTTATTGGCGTTGGGTAGGGATTGGAACTCGTGATGGTAATGTTGATGACTATAATCAAGATTACTTAACTGGTTTACGTGGTACTTTGTCATCATTAAATGATGCTTCTTGGGAGTTTTACTATCACTATAATAAAGCTGACAATAAAAGTATTGGTGAGTACTATCTAAGTTATGCTGGTTTAGCTCATAATATAGCCAATGGAATTGATTTAGGCTCTGAGGAAGGAATTGCAAACATGAAAGCGACGACTCTGACTCAAAGTCGTGCAGAATTTCATCAGTATAATGGGGGGATAGGTTTTGATGCATTTGAACTGCCTGGCGGAGCGATTGCACATTATTTTGGAATGGAATATTTTACTCAAGATTTCTCTGAGGTATATGACGCTCAGTCTGAAGCCGGTTTAATCGGTGGCAGTGCTGGAAACTCATCGAGTGGTGATCGTCAAGTTTTTGCTACATTCTATGAAGCTGCGTTACCAGTAGTTGATAGTGTTGAAGTTAACTTAGCTGCACGTTATGATAAATATAGTGATTTTGGTAGTAATTTATCTCCAAAAGCATCGGTAAGATGGCAAGCATTAGATAACTTAGTAGTTAGAGCTTCTTATTCTGAAGCATTTAGAGCTCCTAGGTTAGATCAATTAAATGCGGCAGATACTTTTAGTGCTGAAAGCGGAAAAGATTATCCATTCTGTGTTTCGAATACATCAGCTTCTTGCCCTACAAAACAGTTTGATACATATATATCATCGAATGATAAATTGGATGCTGAAACTTCTCAATATATTAATTTTGGTATAGCTTGGGATGTAATAGAGCAATTTTCTGTTAAGTTAGATTATTTTAATTTAAATATTGATAATGCAATTGCGCAGCGAAGTGTTACAAATGTAATGCGTGGTATAGCAAATGGCCAATTGACCCCTGATGATACGTTTTATGTTGAGCGAGCACCTACTACTGATGGTACTTTAGGTAAAGCACTCAAAGTTGGAACAGGTTATGCCAATGGTGATAAGTTAAAAATTGAAGGTATTGATCTAGTTTTAACTGGAAATGTTGAAACTCAAATCGGTGAATTTTCAATAAATTGGAATAACTCATTTGTTCTGGATTACACTTCAGAACAAATTGGTGGTGCTAATGCACAAAATACTGCTGGTTGGGAAGGTCAGCCAGATTATAAGGGCGTGATCACGACAACTTATAAAATTTCTGATCATACATTTGCTTGGAATATGAATTATACTGCTGGTACTTATGCTAAAGACAAAGCTATTGATGCTGCAGGATTAGTGTTGGTACCAGAGGGCGATCTTGACTCGTGGTTAATACATAATCTTAGCTATACATATAATGCTGGAGATTTTGGCTCAGTTACTTTAATGGTTAATAATCTAACTGATGAAGATCCAATTCTCAATGAAGGTGTTTATGATAACGCAGACCTATACAACAACTATGGTCGTGAATATCGTGCCAGCTACACAATTAAATTCTAAGTTTATTTGGTTTTAATAAAAAAGCCAGTTTTTAAAACTGGCTTTTTAATTATTGAAAACAGCTGTCTGTAGTATCGATAAAATAAATTATGAATTAACTTATTCTTCAAATAAGCTATTGTAAATTTAAAGAGTTCAATTACGGGTGCTAACTATTAAATTTTGTGGTTTCAAAAGTGTAAGATATGCGTTTAATTTTATGAATAAATAAATAAATAAATGAATGAGCCATCTTTTCGTTGTTGTACTATAATTTTATGATAATCTTTATAAAGGGGGGGGGATGACGGGTCATTGGAGTGAGTATTGGAAACAAGGACACATTACATCTTTTGGTTCCGATTATGAAAAGAATTATACTGGTCAATTGAAAGATATATGGTCAAATATTTTTAGTCAATTTCCAATGGGATTTAAAGTACTTGATGTTGCAACAGGTAATGGGGCTTTACCACTTTTAATTCAAGATTATTTTAGTAAATTAAGTGTTGAGGGGAATGTGAAAGGGGTGGATTATGCTGATATAAACCTAGTCCCTCTTGTAAACTCACATATAAATAAAAATGTGGTTATTGAGTTGCTGGGTAATACATCAGCAGAATCTTTGCCATTTTCAGATTTTGAATTCGATACGGTCATATCTCAGTTTGGAATTGAGTACTCAGATTTGGTTATTTCAGTACCTGAGGTTTTACGGGTGTTGAGAGACCAGGGGACATTTCATGCTGTTATACATCATCAAAAGTCAGTTGTTATTCGTTACAATAGTAAACTACTTTCTTTTTTGCAATATCCTGAAATTGAAAGGTTAGTGTTTCTTTTGAAGGTGATGGCTCATGACATGGGGGAGATGATAAATAGGCAAGACTTAATTAGAATAAGATCTTGCGCTATATGCGAAAAGAGTCGTATAGAAATAAATGCTCTACTTTCTAAATTGGCAGCTTATGATGAGATATCGCTCAGTGAAACTGGTATCTTGAGTTATGTTAATGTTTTTTTTAGGAACGGTTTATTTTGGTCTATTGAAAAAAAATTAGAATATCTTGCGTTTGTAAGTAAACAAATCACAGTATATAGGCAGAGATTAACAGAGTTAGTTGAGGCTTCAATGAGTTTCGAGTGCATTGATACCTTTAGGGAGATTTTAAATCAAAGTGCTGTCACAACATTCTCCGTAGAGGAAGTCGTTAACAATACTGGAGATATATTGGCTTGGTATGTTTTCTTCTCAAAAGATTCTCATTGAATTTTATATTTTTAGTAAGGTCCGTTGATCTTTGTTCGAATTTTATACGAAGAAGGCAATCTCGTATAATTTACTTCGCCAAAATCTATTCTGATTGAAGATAGAGTTTATAACAAGCGTGAGCATAATACTATGGAGGGGAGCCTTTATCGACTTCGTGTTGGCTGCCTTTGGCGAGATTTACCTGAACGTTTAGCTCTAGCGAATTCCCAGATAAATTCTATGGGATTCAAATAAGTAGACATGCATGATGCTGTTTTATCTAATCAATTTCGCCAAAAACCTACTAGATCCAGCATCATGCATGATATCGACATATTACACGATTTATTCAAAAAACAATGCCCTCAAATACACCAAAAACGCCTTAATTCTCTGATGTTTGCTACTGAGTTTTTACTCGATGGCAATCAACTCTCGTTAAACCAGTTAGGACGGAACATAACTGGTAACGTTGCCCCCAAACATAATATCAAGCGTATTGATCGACTGCTCGGAAATTGTTCTGGTCAACTAAATTTGGCCACAGCTTTAGAATCTTCCCAAAATCATCGCTCTGATTCATTTGGGCTCAATCCTGCATTGTAATGATGTGGCCTGACTTTACAGTAATAACCAATGATGTAATCGGTCACATCTTGTTTAGCTTCGCTAAAACTCTTGTAGCCTTGTATCGGGAGCCATTACGTTTTTAAACTTCTGAAAAACCGTTCCATTGGCGCATTATCCCAGCAGTTACCGCGACGGCTCATGCTCTGGCTGATTTGATATTTCCACAGCCGCTGATGGTATTTCAGGCTGGTATGATGGCAGCCTTTATCTGATTGAAATATCAAGTTTTTTGCTTCCCACGAGATTCAAAGTGTTCTGGTCTAATTCCATCGGACACTTAATTTTGAGACAGTATGGTCAATAAATTAAGAGGTCTATATGAGTCTGAAGAAATCACATAAGAGTTATCCCCAGGCATTTAAAGATGAAGCTGTCTTGATGGTGCTAGAGCAAGGTTATAGCGTTGCCGATGCGGCAAACTATCTTGGAGTTAGCACGAGCCTGCTTTACAACTGGAAGGAAAAACACCAAGCCCTGAAACAAGGTGTCACCTTAGAAGAGTCTGAGCGTGATGAGCTAAAACGATTACGTAAAGAAAACAAAGGATTACGAATGGAGAAAGAAATTCTAAAAATACCCAAGGGGCACACCGAGGCCAGCGCCTTCTTTGCGAAAGAAATGAAGTAAAATTTCGTTTCATCAAACGGCAATCCAACCTGTTTCCCGTAGCACTGTTATGTCGAGTAATGAGTGTAAGTAAATCAGGCTATTACGATTGGCATAAACGCCCTGCAAACGTGATAAGCCTTGAAACACTGAAGCTTTATCGCCTTGTTCGACAGTTATTTAAGCAAAGTCGAGGCAGCTTAGGGAATAGTGAAATGGTGAAAAAATTGCGCAAGGAAGGCTACCAGCTTGGTCGCTATCTCGTTCGTAAAATTATGCACCGCCTTCGATTCAAAGCAACCCAGCGAGGTGCTTACAAGGTGACTACGCAGCGGAAACACTCAGATGCAGTGGCAGATAACATGTTAAACATGAACTTTAATCCAGTATCGGCTAATCAGGTCTGGGCGAGTGACGTGACCTATTTAAAGACGGGTGAAGACTGGATGTACTTAGCTGTGGTGATGGATTTATATTCGCGCCGGATTGTGGGATGGCACATAAATAAACGCATGACCACAGATTTGATATCTAAGGCATTAATAAAAGCCTACAACCTGCGACAACCAGCGCGAGGGCTGGTATTCCACAGTGACCGAGGCAGTAAGCAATTCGGTAGGCTGCTATCGAGCTATGGTATCCGAGCCAGCATGGGTGATGTGGGGGCGTGTTGGGATAATGCCGTTGTTGAGCGTTTCTTTGGTAGCTTGAAACACGATTGGATTTTTAAAGTTAATCAACCAACAAGGGAGTTTATGAAGCAAGATGTGACTGCTTACATGAAATATTACAACTTGGAGCGGCTGCATTCTGTTAATGACGATCTGTCACCTGTAGAGTTTGAAAATTCTCAAGTAAAAGTGTCCAGTTTGGGTTGACCAGTACAATTCGCAGGGGTCACTTTGGCCGCCACTATTCCACCTTGATGATTCACAATCAAATGCAGCTTAAAGCCATAGAACCACCCCATAGTACCTTTACCTCTGCACGCCAGTCCCGCCAAGGTTTTATGGCGATGAATACGCAGGTTATGACACACTTTGATGCTAGTTGAATCAACAAATTCGATGCCAGTGGGGTTACTCTTGAGGCTGGCAAAGTAGCTGCAAAGCGGGACTAAAGCCTTGGGCATCATCTCAAGAAAGCGGGTATAGCTGAGTAAATGAGGAAAAGCGGATTTGTAGAAATGAGCCAGATAACCGATGTAGAAGTTCTTGAAATCACGGTGGTGGGACATCTGAAAAAGTATGATGATGGTCATCACTTCGCTCATCGTCATACGGCCAGCACGTTGGCGCTTACGTGTACCATCGGTTAACAGCGTTTTTTCCCATTCTGGAATGAAACAGCGCAAAAATCATCGACATCGCAAAACACTTCCACTAATTTATGCATAGGCCCTCCGGTGTGATCGGGTTTCTCTTGGTCGAAAGACCCGAACACTTGGAGGGCTATTAGTTCAAATTTTCTTATCCAGAGTTCAGGTTAGAGAAGCTATCCTTGGTTACAGCTACATAAAGGTTGCCTTGATTAATGAATCCGTGCTCTACATCCTCTGCAAAATCCTCTATCCCAAAGTCAATAAGCAAGTAAAGATGACCTGCTTGAGTTCGTTTCATGTTGAAAAATGTTAATTAATAAAATCAGTTGGATCAAAGGTGATTTATCTCAAGATTATGAAATTTAATGTTTTTTATCGATATTTTATTTTGGCTTCTCAATTAAATTAACTTTTTCGGTGATATTTTGTTTAAAAAAACACCTTTCGTAAAATTTTTTATTCATAGCGCCTCTTTACACTAGTTTTTAGTCGGCCGAAATGTTGACACAGGTCAACATTTTGTGAAATGATGCCAGCGGGTCTATGCCTGTAAGGGCGTAGGAAAGGGAAGAAAAAACTAAGAATCACAAGAGAAAGACGAACTTACAGTAATTTTTTCGGCGAGCATTTTTTGCTTCTCGTTTTGTTGCTGGTAAGTTAAACCTTTTTATTCACTTCAAATTGGTTGGGAACTATGTCCAAGGTAAGCAATAGAACAAAAATCGCTACTGCACTTGTTGGCGTGCTGGCATTAGCGAGCAGCAACTTCGTGGTTGCAGATCCTCTTACCGACGTGCAGAAAGCGGATAGTATGATCCATGCTGATGCTGCAGCGTCGCAAAAGAATGTTGATAAGTATTTCGATCAAGCACAAGACATGCTTTTTGAGTATGGTTCTGTCGCGGATGAGCGTGAATCACTGAAATCATATAACGATTACGTTGCCAGCTTAGTTGCTGATCAACAAAAGACAATGGATTCAGTACAAAGCGACATTAATGGTGTTGATAAACTTCGCCAAGGTGTTGTGCCATTAATGTTTAAAATGGTTGAATCATTAGAACAATTCGTTCAATTAGATTTACCTTTCAACTCTGAAGTACGTACTAATCGTGTTAATGAGCTGAAAAACCTTCTTAATACTGCTGAAGTGACTTTAGCCGAAAAATACCGTTTAATCCTTGATGCTTATAGCATCGAGCGTGAATATGGTAGCGCGGTTGCTGTTAACCAAGGTAAGTTAAACCTAGATGGTAAAGAAGTGTTGGTTGACTTCTTTAACTTAGGTCGTGTTGCTCTTTATGCACAGAGTTTAGATCAAAAGACTGGCTGGATGTACAACCCAGAATCTAAGGGTTGGGATAAGTTAGATGACAGCTATTTGCGTGAACTGACTAAAGGTATCCGCATTGCCCGTAAACAAGGTGCTCTAGATCTATTTGCGTTACCAATTCCTGCTGCGGAGACTGCACAATAATGAAGAAGTTAATTACTACAGCTGTGTTGGCTGCAAGTTTCTCTTTAACTGCTGGTATGGCTAGCGCTGCAGATGCGCCTAAGTCGATTGACCAATTATTGCAACAAGTTAAAGTTGAACGTGCTGCAGAAGGCAAAATCAACAGTAAACGTGAGCAAGAATTCCAAGCTGAACGTGGTGATAAAGCTGCACTGTTAAAGCGCGAGAAAGATGCTTTAGCGGCTGAAAAACAACGCGGCAAAGATTTAAACCAAGCGTTCTTAGATAACGAGCGTAAAATTGCTCAGTTAGAAGAAGATCTGAAAACTGCTCAAGGTGACTTGGGTGAGATGTTTGGTGTTGTTAAAGGTGAAGCCGGTGATTTCGCTGGTAAACTGGCAAGCTCAAACATCAGTGCTCAATACCCAAATCGTGATAAATTCATCGCTGATTTAGGTGCACGTAAACAATTACCTAAAATTGAAGAGCTAGAGCAATTTTGGCAAGAACAGCTGTTTGAAATGGCTGAGTCTGGCAAGGTTGTTAAGTTTGAAGGTTCAGTTACTGGAATCGACGGTAGCGTTAAAACAACGACTATCCATCGTGTTGGTGCTTACAACTTAACTGCTGATGGCAAGTACGTTGTTTATAACCCTGAGTTAGGTTTAATTCAGCAGTTATCTCAACAACCAGAAGGTTACCAAGTTAGCGCTGTTGCTGACTGGGAAAAAATCACTTCGGGTACTGCGCCATTCTATGTTGATCCTGCACGCGGCGTGCTGCTAAACATCTTCACCAACAAAGCTAGCTTTGAAGATCGTTTAGAAGCTGGTGGTACTATCGGTTACATCATTATTGCTCTGTTGGCACTTGGTTTATTAATCTCTATCGAACGCCTTGTCACTATGACGATTATTGGTGCTCGCGTGAATAGCCAACGTAAGAACGTCGATAAGCCTGGCAATAACGCTTTAGGTCGTATCTTGAAAGTTTACCAAGAAAACAAAGACGTTGATGTTGAAACGTTAGAGTTGAAATTGGATGAAGCGATTCTTAAAGAAACTCCAGCATTGGAAGCGCGTATTTCAATCATCAAAGTATTGGCCGCTATCGCACCTATGATGGGTCTGTTAGGTACAGTGACGGGTATGATTGCAACCTTCCAAAGTATCCAATTATTTGGTACTGGCGATCCAAAACTGATGGCTGGCGGTATTTCTATGGCGCTTATCACTACAGTTCAAGGTCTGGTTGCTGCTCTGCCGTTAATGTTAATGCATGCAGTGGTTGTTGCCCGTAGTAAGTCAATCGTTCAGATCCTTGAAGAGCAAAGCGCTGGTATTATCGCAGCACATGCTGAGAAGAGGGCTGACTAATGACGCTATACCTGATGGACATTTGGGATTCCGTCAGGGGCTTCATGGCCTCCGGAGGCGACGTCCTCTGGCTTGTAGCGGGTGTTCTGTTCTTAATGTGGGTATTGATGCTTGAGCGTTATTGGTATCTTAATTGGATATCACCAAAGCAACATAAAGCAATCATAGCTGCATGGGACGCAAGAGAGGAAACGACCTCTTGGTATGCACACCGCATCCGTGAAGCTTGGATGTCCCAAGCGAAGCAAGATTTGAATGCACGTATGCTGATTATTAAAACCTTAGTGGCAATTTGTCCAATGATAGGTTTGTTAGGTACCGTAACAGGTATGATTTCAGTGTTCGATGTGATGGCAGTTCAGGGGACGAGTAATGCTCGTTTGATGGCGGCTGGTATTTCAATGGCGACTATGCCTACGATGGCAGGTATGGTTGCAGCATTATCGGGAGTATTCTTCAGTACTCGCCTCGATGCCAAAATGAAAATCAGTTTAGAAAAGCTAAAAGACAGCATGCCGCACCACTAGAGAGAGATTGAACATGGCACGTAAAAAGCATTCCAGTATAGATGAGGAAGCGCAAATTGATATGACACCGATGCTCGACATCGTGTTCATCATGCTAATCTTCTTCATTGTAACAACGTCATTCGTGAAACCATCTGGTTTGGACTACAACAAACCAAAAGCTTCACAAGCGACTTCAAAGCCTTCGGCTAACATCTTTATCGGCGTCAGTAAAACAGGCGTGATCATGATGGAAAACCGTCAGGTTGATATCGAACGTGTAACAGCAAACGTTGAGCGTATGCTGGCTGAAGCTCCTGAAGCAGCTGTATTGATTCAGGCTGATAAAGACGCAATGCACGGCTTAGTTGTTAAAGTTCTAGACCAAGTGAAAGCAGCTGGTATAGATAAAATTTCGGTATCTGCGGGGAACGATTAATATGCTAAGAGCACTAGTATCGATCATTATTGGTGCTGCTGTGACTTTTGGTCTGTTCGCTTTTATGGCGTTCTTGGTCGGTGGCGGCGCACAGCGCGGCGAAACATCGGCCGAGACCCCTGTAATTGAAATCACTATGGATAGACAGGATTCAAAAGCACAGAATAAGCCAAGGGTAGTGCCTAAGCCACCACCACCACCAGAGCAACCACAGAAGCCTGATACAACGCCACCTGATTCATCAAGTAATATTGATACGTCAATGTCGTTCAATATGGGTGGTGTAGAGGCTGGTGGTGCAAGTACCGGTTTTAAATTAGGCAATATGATGACTCGCGATGGTGATGCAACGCCTATCGTTCGTATCGAACCACAGTATCCAATTGCTGCGGCTCGTGATGGTAAAGAAGGTTGGGTACAACTTCGCTTCACTATCAACGAACTCGGTGGTATCGATGACGTTGAAGTTATTCAAGCAGAGCCAAAACGTTTATTTGATAAAGAAGCGATCCGAGCACTGAAGAAGTGGAAGTACAAGCCAAAGATTGTTGATGGCAAGCCACTGAAGCAACCAGGTCAGACGGTTCAGCTGGACTTTACCTTAGATAAAGGAGGCAAATAACGATGCGTAATGTTAATAAAATCGCAGCTCTATTATTGCTTTCTATTTGTGGCGGATTATCTGTTTCATCTGCGGTAGCAGCTGAAAAGTGTGAGATCGATAAACGTCAATCTAAAGCTGTAGGTGAAGGCGCTGCGAAAAAAGTTCAGAAGTCGTTTGAAGCTTATACCAATGGTCAGCTGGACGAAGCCATTGCTATTTTGCTCGAAGCAAATGCAAAGAACGATTTCGATAAAGCCTATGTTGCACGCATGCTAGGTAACTTTTATGCCGAGAAAGGCAAAATGGATACTGCGATCAAGTACCTAAAACAAGCTGTTGAAGCTGATATTTTAGGTGGAACGGATCATGCTGCGACCATGCGTCTTTATGCGGATTTACTGTTACAAGAGAAGAAATTTAAGGAAGCGATTCCTTACTATTACAAGTGGATGGATTTTACTTGTAAAGCTGACTCTCAAATTTATCGTCGTATTGGTATTGCACACTCTGAGCTAAAACAGTGGGATAAAGTGATTGAAGTGGCCGATAAAGGTCTTTCATTAGCTGAGACTCCTGATAAAGGCTTATATCAGATGAAGCTAACTTCTTACTTCAATCAAAAGAAGTATAAGAAAGCTGTTGGCGTGTTAGAAGTCATGGTGCCATTATTCCCGGATGATGGCAGATTATGGGTTCAATTAGCGCAGTTTTATCTGATGGTTGAAGACTATGACAAGTCTCTTGCAACTTACGATTTAGCTTATAGAAATGGTTTCTTAGATAGTGCGGGTAACATTACTCGTTTAGCACAATTGATGGCACAGAAAGGTGCTCCATATCAAGCCGCTAAAGTCTATCAGAAGCATATGAAATCGGGCTTGATCGCTGAGGATGCTAAGTCTCTAGAGATTTTGGCTGGTTTTTATCAGAATGCAAAAGAGTTTAAACAAGCCGCTGAGTATTATGGTAAAGCTGCAGCTATCAGCAATGATGGTAAGACTTACTTGAAACAAGGTCGCTTACTGAACTTGAATGAACAATACACTGCAGCGATCCCTGTGCTTGAAAAAGCCATATCTATGGGTATTGATCATCCTGGCGAAGCAAACTTCGAATTAGCTTTGGCTCATTTAAGTTTGAAACAGTACAAGTCAGCTTATAACCGTGCAGTATTAGCCGCCAACGATAAAAAGACTGAGAAGAGTGCAAAAAGCTATATCTCTTATATCAAAGAGAAAGCACGTATGCATAACATCACACTGTAAGTGCTTGGCAGTTTTGTATCAGATTTGAAAGCCCCGTAAGGGGCTTTTTATTTGATGTAATTTAATGTCAAAAATTTACTGTAAGCGGATTAAAGCTTGAGATTGATCATGATTTTTTTCAAGATCTTGTGAGAGTTGGCTGACATTGCTGAAGAGCGATTCGATTTTGTTTTCTTGCGTCGGTAAGCAAATGCAGGCGGCCAGTTTATAATCGATTGTCAGTTTATGATTTTTACCAAAATTTTGATTGAAATCAGAAATTTGTTGTTCTATTCGTTTTAACACCACCTCAGCTCCCTCCTCATCTATGTTGAATAAACCCAGTGCGAAGTGATTATGATCAAGTCTAGCTATCATATCTGTTGCTCTTAATAGTGCTTCTTGCACTTGTTTGGTAAAGAATTCGAGTAAATGGGGTTGTTTGACGGTTTCATGAATGTGAGGGCACAGATACAATAGTGCCAAGCTTTGGTGTTCTCTTATATGACGATGCCATTCTCGGTTGAATACTTCCATGAAATAGGTTTGGTTATAGACTCCAGTTTCTGGATCCCTGAAACCTGAGTTGCGGAACGAGTAGATCATAGATTAACTCCGATAGCAGACCTTGAACTAAGTATAGAAACAGTTCTGCAATAGCGGGCCAAAAAGGAGAAATAATAAAATGAAATTGGGTTTATTGGCAGGATCGATAGCGTTAATCTTTGCCCTTCAAGGTTGTTCTAAGCCTGAAGCCACGGCAGTTCAAGAAAACAGTCAATCAAATGCCGTTGCTGAGCAGGGCGAAACACAAACAGCAGAGCAGCGCTATTTATCGCTAGTGGATGCTTATTTTAAAGATTACCTAAAGCTTGAGCCTATTTACGCTACTTTTGTTGGTGTTAATGACTATAACGCTGATTTCGGCGGTGATTTAACCGAGGATTACCTCAAGGCTCGCCATGATCTTAACACTCACTATTTAGCCCAGGTGCGCGCGATAGATCCAAAACAACTGCCCGCGGATCTACAGTTAAGTTATGACCTGTTTGTCTATGACCGAGATATGGCGTTAGTTGACGAAACTTTCCCTTCACGTTTTATGCCGATAAGCCAGTTCTATAGCACTGTCATTACTATGGTGCAGCTTGGTAGTGGCGAAAGTGCGCAACCTTTTAATACTGTCGATGATTATCGTAATTGGGAACAGAGGGTTGATGGTTTTATCAAGTGGGTAACGCTTGCTGAAAATCGGATGAATCAAGGCATTGAAAGTAAAGTGGTGCTACCGCGGGTGTTAGTAGAGCGCATTATTCCCCAGTTAGACGCTATGCTAACGACTGATGCGACTCAGAGTATTTTTTACTCACCCATTCAACATTTCCCCGAGAGTTTTTCTGAGCAAGATAAAGCCGAATTGACCACCCGTTATCAAGCCATGATAGCCGAGCGTATCGTGCCAGCGTTGACGGACTTGCGTGATTACTTTAAGCAAACCTATTTACCTAAGTCGCGGGCGACTGATGGTTGGTCTGGTTTACCTAACGGCAAAGCTTGGTATCAGCATCTGGCTAACTCACATACGACCACCACTATGTCTGTGGATGAAATTCATCAAATTGGCTTAAGTGAAGTGGCGCGAATTTTATCTGAGATGGATAAGGTACGTGAGCAAGTCGGTTTTAAGGGCGATTTAAAGGCATTTTTCGCCTCTTTATCATCCGAACCTCAGTATTTCTACAGCGACCGTCAAGGTTTGATTGATGGTTATATGGTGTTGAAAGATAAAATCAATCAAGTGCTCCCTAACTACTTTAATGTGATGCCTAAAGCTGATTACGTGGTTAAGCCAGTTGAAAGTTTCAGAGAGCAATCTGCAGCGGGTGCTTCTTACGAATCACCAGCGGTGGATGGCAGTCGTCCAGGTGTGTTCTATATCAACACTTATAATCTTAAGGCGCAGCCAAAGTGGGGCATGACGACCTTATCTTTGCATGAGGCTGCTCCTGGGCATCATTTCCAAATTGCGATCAAGCAAGAGCTAACTGGTGTGCCTGAGTTCCAGCGTTTTAGTGGTTATACGGCATTCGAGGAAGGTTGGGCACTTTATGCTGAGTACTTAGGTATTGAGATGGGCTTGTTTACTGATCCTTATCAGTATTTTGGCAAGCTTTCCGATGAAATGCTGCGTGCGATGCGCCTAGTGGTGGATACCGGTCTTCATTCAAAAGGCTGGAGTCGTGAACAAGCAATTCAGTACATGAAAGATAACTCGCCGATGGCTGAAAGTGACATAGTCGCTGAAGTGGAGCGCTATATGGCAATCCCTGGTCAAGCTTTGTCTTACAAAGTCGGCCAGCTGAAGATCCTGGCACTGCGAGCCCGCGCTGAAAAAGCCTTGGGTGATAAATTTGATTTAAAAGCGTTCCACGATCAAATCCTCACCTCAGGTTCATTACCTATGGCGGTTATGGAAAATAAAATTGACCGTTGGATAGCGTCTAAACAGGCTTAGCCCGTAATATGCCGTTATTTGACTTTGATGTGAATGACGGCATTTTAAGACTTTTTTATTCAACAGAAAGTTTTTATACTGTTGATTCAAAACCTGTTAAAACGGATGTTTTAATGGGAATATCAATGATATTTGGGGCAAATGTCTCATGATCCTCACAGGAGTTTTACTATGGTCCAGGCAACAGCAAGACATTTGTTAGTCAGCAGCGAAGAGCAGTGTCAAGCGCTGAAACAGCAAATATTGGAAGGCGCGGATTTTGCTCAAATTGCTCGCGCGCACTCTTCTTGCCCATCAGGTGCCCAAGGCGGCGAATTGGGGTCATTCGGTCCTGGTATGATGGTGAGAGAGTTTGATGAAGTTGTCTTCAGCGCGCCATTAAACGAAGTGCAAGGTCCAGTTAAAACGCAGTTTGGTTTTCATTTGCTTGAAGTGACCAGCCGCGCGTAAGTTTTACAGCTTATTTTACGGCAGCGTTTGCTGCCGTTTTTGTTTTATCTGCTCATCACGGAGTCACTATGCTGGAACTCTATACCGATAGATTGAAACTCAGGAGCTTACAAGATAGCGACTGGGAACAGTTTTATGCGTTGCACAGCGATCCTGAGATTAATCGCTATGTGCGAGTGCCAGAGTCGCAAGAGGTGATCCGTAGTAAGTTTCAGCAGCGCTCAAATACTTGGTTTTACGGTTCAGGCGATTGGCTCACCCTAGTAATTGAGACTGTTGATACAGGCCAATTTGTTGGGTTAACAGGCCTTTATTGCCAAAGCCTTGATGAGCAGCGTGCCGAAGTGGGTTACTTACTGGCCGCAGAGGGCCACGGCAAAGGTTATGCGACTGAGAGCTTAATGGCGGTTATTGATTGGGCCTGCTTAAGTTTTAATGTGCATAAATTTGTTGGTCATTGCGCCAAAGATAATCATGCATCGGCGCGGGTTCTTGAAAAGTGTGGCTTCAGGCTTGAAGGCTTACTCAGGCAGCAATTCAAAGTCGGTGAAAACTGGCTCGATGAATCGGTCTTCGGTTTACTTGCCGATGAAAGACGTCTCTAGCCAAATTATCTTCAGCGGATTTTATGCGGTGCTGGTATAATGCCGCAGGTTTATTTTTAGAAGGCGTGTATTAAGTGGCGCAAATTAATCAATTGGCTTTGCATTCTGGCGAAGATTTCATTGAATTGTACAAAGTATTAAAAGTGCAGGGCATGAGCAATGCCGGCGGCGAAGCCAAGCATTTTATTGAGGAAGGTCAAGTCACTGTGAACGGTGAAGTTGAAACTCGTAAGCGTAAAAAAATTATTGCGGGCGATATCGTCAGCTTTAATGGTGAATCAGTTCAAATCATTGCGGCAGAATAAGCCTGAAACAGTGGAGCAAGATATGCAATTTCCAGATGATGACAATGGTAAAATGCTGGCCGCAATGGCTGAAGCAGGAATCGATTTAACAAAAGAGTTAGATGTTGATTTCTTTTTGGTTTTTGATGACCAACGTGATGCTGAAACGGCGTTAGAAGAACTCACAAATTCTGACTTGCAAGGCGAGCTTGAGCTGAATCTGAATGATGAGCTGGGCAAGTGGGAAATCATTGTTTGCCTCAATATGGTACCTGATTACGATACTTTGGTTGAGCAAGAAGTCATGTTGAATGATTTTGCTGCCGAATTCGGTGGCATGACCGACGGTTGGGGCGTAATGCAACACCAAGACGGTGATGACGAGTTTATGGAAGATGATGACCATGAGCATGTTCACGGTGCTCATTGCAATCACTGATGCTGATTTGCTTTGACCTTTGAGTCTAAGAAACCACCTTCTTGGTGGTTTTTTATTGCCGTTTTTTTGCGCCCATTTGCTGCACACCATAGCTTTATTTGGCACATATAGCGTTATTGCACCTTGCTGGAATGGTGAAATTCCAAATATTGTTTAATGGCGATAAGGGGCAAACACTTCTAATAACCAGTCAATAAAGGTTTGGGCTTTTAACGGCAAGCAAGGGGACTTGGGCGTGAGTAAGTAATATCGATAAGGGCTAGTGAAAGGGGCGTCGAAGGGGATGACTAAACTACCGTTTGCCAATTGCTCTTCGATAAAAAATCGCGGGATTAGTGCTGCACCCATGCCACTGGCTGCCGCTTGGCTCAGCATGTAGAAATGCTCGACGCCAAAGGATTGCGCTTGAGTGAGTGTTAAGCCCACTTTTTCTGCCCAATATTCCCACAGTTCGGGTCTTGTCGTGTGTTTCAGTAAGGTGACGTGATTGATATCCTCAATATTTTGCAGTTTTGGCGCTAACGATGGCGCGCAAACTAAGCACAAATCTTCATCCATCAGCTTGATATAATTCGCGCCCTTAGGAATGGCTGTGCAGCTGCGAATCGCAATATCATAACGGCCTTGACTAAAGTCCACGGCAAAGTCGCCAATCGACAAATCAACATAAAGGTGTGGATGGCGGGATTTAAACTGCTCCATTCTTGGAATAAGCCAATTAATGGTTAAGCTTGGCAGCACATTGATGGCTAAGGTCTGCGGCTTAGATGGCAGACGACGTAGGTCACTCGTTGCACTTGACAGGGTTTGCAGCGCGGCTTGGACATGGGGTAAATAGCGCTTGGCTTCATCGGTTAAACTGACTTTTTTATGTAGGCGTACAAAAAGCGCAAAACCCAAATAATCCTCTAATACTCGGATTTGTTTACTGACCGCACCATGGGTGACATGCAACTCCTTGCTTGCCAGTGTCATACTTTGCAAGCGCGCGGCGGCTTCAAAAGCGCGGAGGGAATTGAGTGGCGGCAGTTCGGTCAACATTTTATCTCCTATAACTGGGCAAATCCGAACCGGATTATAGATTTTGCGTGAGTTTAGCTCACGCAGTGGCGACAATAACTCCTTTGCGTTTATTTGGCAAACGCAGTCTAATGCTCAGCAATTACTCCCTTTTTTATCAGAAGAATAATAAATCATTATGGAATTTGAACTGACTCTACAAATCGCAGCGATACTTTTTGCCGTCGCTATGGTGGCTGGTTTTATCGACTCTATCGCCGGTGGTGGTGGTTTGTTGACGATCCCTGCACTCATGTGGGCAGGCTTGCCGCCTGCGGTTGCCTTAGGCACAAATAAGCTACAGGCCTGTGGTGGTAGTTTTTTTGCGAGCTTGTATTTCGTCCGCAAAGGGTTAGTGGATCTTAAATCCGTTAAATTAGCCTTGTTCTGTGCGTTTATCGGCGCGGCGTTAGGCACGATTCTCGTTCAACTCGTCGATACTAAAGTGCTGGAATTAATGTTGCCATTCTTGATTTTGGCAATTGGTTGTTACTTCTTATTTTCGAAAAAGATTTCTGAAGACGATAAGCATCAAGTGCTGACACCTACCGCATTTGCTTTTACTGCTGCTTTAGGTGTGGGATTGTACGATGGTTTTTTTGGTCCTGGCACTGGCAGCTTTTTTGCGCTGGCGTTTGTATCGTTAGCAGGTTTTGGTTTGGCTAAGGCTACGGCTCACGCGAAACTACTTAATTTCTCAACCAACATAGCTTCGCTGATTTTCTTCGCCTTGGGCGGCAAAGTGATTTGGTTATTGGGGTTGGTTATGCTCGCAGGACAAGCGATTGGCGCAACTTTGGGTTCTCGTCTGGTTGTGACTAAAGGCACGAAGATTATCAAGCCACTGGTCGTGACTATGTCCCTTGCCATGAGCTTTAAACTCCTCGCAACGCAATATCACTTATTCTAATTGATTGTTTCTTATCAATAAGCGCAGCCTTAAACGGCGGATTAGTTAATCTTCGCGCGTAAGCTTAAGTTATTTTTATCTTATCAGTGACGTTCACCTTGGCTCATAAGTTTAGCTGAGGTGGATATCGCTTAGAATATCCTCTAAAGATGACCGTAACGCCTCTTCCTGCTTTGCAATAGGTGTACTCTTTCAAGGTTTTTGAATAGTATAACCTGTCAATTTTAATGCACTTTTTAGGCTTCTCATTTTTCTATGTGCATTTAAACGCTATGTCTTTATTTAATACGATTTAACCCGATTTGCATGCGTGCTGTGTCTATCTCGTCTGCCTTTTTTGCGTTGATGTGCCGGCACATGCGCTCAGGTTTAGCGCTACCACTTCTTTAAAAGAGCGATTATGAAATTTATCCACACCTCGGACTGGCACATAGGTCGTCAGTTACACAATCAGTCATTACTGGATGATCAAGCCTTTGTGCTCGAGCAAATTATTGCCTTAGCAGCTGAGCACAAGGTGGATGCTGTGATTGTGGCGGGGGATATTTATGACAGATCGATTCCGCCAGCAAACGCGGTTGCGCTGTTAGATGATGTACTCAACCGTTTAGTACAAGATTTAGGCCTGCAAGTGATTATGATTGCCGGTAATCACGATGGCCACGAGCGCTTAGGGTTTGCGGCAAAACAAATGGCGGCAAGTGGCTTATATATTGTGGGGCCCTTGAGTGCTGACATTCATCCTATTACTTTGTCGAGCACAAGTGGTGATGTGGTTTTTTATCCCTTGCCTTACGCTGAACCAGCAACAGTGCGGCAAGTGTTTGAGTGTGAGGCATCGAGCCACGAAATGGCCATGGATGTATTACTGGAAAAAGTGCGCCAGCACGATAGCCAAGGCTTACCCAAAGTGGTGATAAGCCATTGCTTTTTGGATGGTGGCAGTGAGTCAGAATCAGAGCGGCCGCTCAGTATTGGTGGCGCCGATAAAATATCGCCAAAGCTCTTTACTGAGTTTGATTATGTTGCCCTTGGGCATTTGCACGGACCGCAATACAAAGGCGCCGAGCATGTGCGCTACTCAGGCTCGATTTTGAAGTATTCCTTTAGTGAACAACATCAACACAAATCGGTGACCTTAGTTGAACTAGGCGCGCAAACGCCGATTGATATCCGTTTATTGCCGTTAACCTCGCTGCGTGATGTTCGCATCTTAGAAGGGGAGTTAGACACCTTACTCGCCCAAGGTAAAACGGATATCAAGCGTGAAGATTACCTTATGGTCAGGCTCCTCGATAAACATGCCATTTTAGACGCTATGGGCAAACTCAGGGCGATCTACCCGAATGTGCTGCATTTAGAGCGTACAGGCTTGATGGCGGGGCAGCAGCAAGTCGCCTTGAGCCGGGATCATATCAAAAAAGGCGAGATGGATATGTTCTGTGACTTTTTCTCTCAAGTGTCTGGTGAATCTTTAACGCAAGCACAGCAAGCCGTGATGGATGACCTCCTGACTAAGCTACACAATGAGGAGCGCCAAGCATGAGACCCCTTAGCCTTTCAATGTCAGCCTTCGGCCCCTTTGCATCGACTCAGACACTTGATTTTACCGCCCTTGGAACCAATCCATTATTTTTAATCAACGGGCCTACAGGCGCGGGTAAGACGACCTTGCTCGATGGCATTTGTTTTGCGCTCTATGGCAAAACCACAGGTAATGAGCGTGAAGGCAGCCAGATGCGCTGTGATATGGCCGACGATAGTTTACTAACAGAAGTCACTTTCAGTTTTCTGCTCGGTAGTAACAGCTATCGTATTCGCCGGGTGCCAGAGCAAGACAGAGTTAAGAAAAGCGGTGACGGCTCGACAGTGCAAAAGCCTGAAGCGCAGCTCTTTAAAATTGACGCCGATGGCAATGAAAGCTTATTAGTTGCCAGCAAAGTGTCCGAGGCTACCGCTGAGATTGAAGCTTTGACTGGGCTCGATGTGGAGCAGTTTCGCCAAGTGATGGTATTACCTCAGGGTAAGTTTCGCGAATTATTAATGGCGGACTCTAAAGCGCGTGAGCTGATATTTAGTCAATTATTTCAAACGCATATTTATCGCCGGATTGAAGATACCTTAAAAAATAAGGCTGCCGATATTAGCGGCTTAGTGAAAGATCAACGCAGTCGCCGCGATGGTATTTTACAAAGTGCTGGCCTAGCATCCGATGACGAGCTAAGCAGTGAATTAGCTAAGCTCACGCCTGAACTTGCGCTCGCTCAAAGTGCTAAGGAACAGGCATTACAACAGCAGCAATTAGTGATTAAAGCCAGCGATGCCGCCCAGCATCTACTGGCTGAATTTGCGCAGTTTGATACCTTAACTCAAACCGCAGCAGCGCTCGAGGCGCAGCAAGAAAGTATCGCTGCACAAACCCATAAGCTGAACTTAGCCAAACAAGCGCAGCGTTTAGCGCCTATGGTTGAGGTGTTTTTAGCTCGTGAACAGGAAGCAAAAGCCGCCAATCTCGCCTTTAGTCATGCGCAAACGGCGTTGACTCAGGCCAAGCAAGCCTTTGATGATGCCGAGCTCAAAGCGCAAGACTTGCCCGTATTGGAAGCGTCGCTATTGGAACTGGAACAAGCCAAACAGCAACTGAATGCGCTGGGGCCGCAGCTTAGGGAGCTGGATAGACTCAATAAAACTCTCGAGCAAGAGCAAGCGCAGTTAGTTAGGGCTAAAGCACAGCTTCAGAACAGTAAAAATGAGTTAACCGCAGTCATTCAAAAACGGCGTGAATTGGAATTGGCTTTGCCACCATTGCAGGCCAACAGCGACACTCGCCTCTCATTGCAACAGGCGCACCAGCAGCAACAGCAGTTATTGTCGACTTATCAGCAATGGCAGCAAGTGGCGGCAAGGGTATCGTCGACACAGGCAAAACTTGCCAATGCAAAAGCGCACGGACAACAGCTCAATGCCCAGCATCAGCAAGCACAATTTGCACATAAAGCTTTATTAATGACTTGGCACCAAGGACAGGCAGCCATTTTAGCGCGGCAACTACAGCAAGATGAACCTTGCCCTGTTTGTGGCAGCCAAACTCATCCGCAGCCAGCACAGAGCCAAGAGCCGCTCCCAAGCGATGAAGCGCTGCAATTGGCCCAAAACGCTGAAACAACGGCCCAAGAAGTCCTGAGCAAAGCCAGAGCGGAATATCGCGGATTACAGACTCAATTAGAAACCTTGCAGCAACAAGCGCAAGAACTCGCGGCCCAATTGGGCACTGCGGTTGATATGTCGTTAGATGAACATACGCATACCTTGTCGCAATACGCTTTCGCACTCAGACAAGCTGAGCAAGCTCATCAAGATTTACAGCAGTTACAGCAAGAAATTGTCTTGTTGCACGCGCAGGAAACGCATCTGCAACAAAAGCTGGAGCAAGGACAAACACAAGATAGTGCGCTGCAATCTAAAGTGGATTTATTGCAGGGGCAGTTAGCACACATGCAACAAAGCGTCCCGCCTGCGCTTTCAACGCTTGAGGCATTAACTGCTGCTATCACGCAAAACCAGCAACAGATAAACCAGATCAAACAACAGATTGCTGAGGTGAGGGCGCTTCAGCAACAAACGGGGCAAACCTTTGTTGCAGCTAAAGCAGCATTGAATGGTGCCGAAAATACCGCTGAGGCGGCATTAGCCCAGCAAACGCGTGCCCAGCAGCAACTCAATCAGCAATTAGTCGCAGCGGGATTTACCGACCAACTGGCCTTATTTGCGGCCATGCTAGATGAAGATAAACTGCATGCATTAGCCAGCGAGATTGAGGCTTACCAGCAGCGCAGCGCTTTGACTAAGGCCCAGTGTGAACAGTTAGCGCTTAAGCTTAAGGATAAAGTGCCGCCCGATAGCATTAAGCTCGCTGCCGAGCTTGAGTCGGCGCAGCAAGCATTACACTCAGCAGAGCAGGCATGGCAGTTGCTTCACACTCGCAGCGTATTACTCACACAAACCCAAACTCAATTGAGTATTGCAGACACGAAAGCTAAGGCATTAGAGGATGAGTATGCGGTTATCGGCACGCTTGCCGATGTGGCGAATGGGAAAACAGGCAATAAGATCAGTTTGCAGCGTTTTGTATTAAGCGTACTGCTCGACGATGTGCTACTCGAAGCGAGCCATAGGCTGCATCTGATGAGTAAGGGACGTTATCGCTTGCTGCGTAAGGAAGATAGAGCAAAGGGTAACAAGGCGTCTGGGCTCGAGTTAGAAGTTGAAGATGCCTACACCTCAAAAGTGCGCCCTGTGGCAACCTTAAGCGGCGGCGAAAGTTTTATGGCGGCCTTGTCCATGGCGTTAGGGCTATCCGATGTGGTGCAAGCTTATGCGGGAGGGATAAAACTCGACACCTTATTTATCGATGAAGGCTTTGGCAGTTTAGACCAGGATTCATTGGAATTGGCGATTCGAACCTTGATGGATCTGCAGTCTTCGGGTCGCATGATCGGGGTGATCTCGCACGTTTCTGAGATGAAAGAGCAGATAAATACGCGCATCGACATCAATAAAACCTCACATGGGAGCGAAATGACGATAGTTTTGCCTTAGTCGCTCGTTCTCTCTGTGTACGATAAATAACATTCTGTTTTATATATGTTATTTATTGTGACACCTGCGTGTTTAACATTAGGATAATGTCCACAAAGTCAGTTGAAAATGCCAACTGACGCATGTTTCTTGTTAATAGTCAGGTAAAAGTACGAAATAGCATTTGTCATAATGGGATTTTTGGGATAAGTTGGAAAAAATTCGGGCTTCCCTCATAGGGACTGGTTCAAAAATAAAACGCAAAGTTAACGAAAGGTGAAAAGCGTTGCAGACAGGCAAACCCAACTTTATCAACTTATCGCAAACCCGTTTGCAGAACTTATCATCGACCCAAAAAAACATTCTATTAATGGGTGGTTTGTTGATTGGCGCTGCTATGCTAATGCCGAATAATGGTCATGTTGTGCCTACTGCTCAGCGTATCCCAGTTGTCCTCGATATTGAAAATATTCTCCCTCAAGTTTCTGAACCTGAAGTTCAAGTCCAAGCGACTCTTATTAATAACGCGCCTCAGTTTGAGCGAATTATCGTTTCTGGTGATACCTTAAGTGGGTTATTTTCGAAAGCGGGTGTTGATCAGCAGACCATGTATAAGGTGTTAGAAGCTGATTTAAATATTTTGGCTCTCGATACCTTATTGCCCGGTAACAGAATGCAATTTTGGCTCGATAACGAAGGCCAATTACAGAAATTAGAACTTTATTTTAACGCCGCTCGCCAAGTGGTGTTTACGCGTTATGAAGATGGCAGTTTTAATGTTGAAGAAGTCAACGTTGAAGGTGTTTGGCAAAATCGTATTATATCTGGCGACATTAAAGGTTCATTTTACGTCTCTGCACAAAAAATGGGTTTAGCTGCGGCAGACATTCAGCGGATTGAAGATTTACTCAAAGAAAAATTGAATTTCGCGCGTGATTTACGTGTTGGCGATAAATTCTCTGTTTTGGTAAATGATCAATATGTTGAAGGTGAAGCGACGGGCAGTAGCCAAATTTTAGGCGTGAGTATTAAAACTGGTCGTTCTGAAATTAGTGCATTTCAATATACAGACGGCAGTTATTACGATGCCAAGGGCCAGAGTTTAGTACGTGCGTTCCAGCGTTATCCGTTAGCTAAACAACCGCGCATGAGTTCCCGTTTTAACCCTTATCGTAAGCATCCAATTACTGGCCGTATTTCACCCCATAACGGAACCGACTTTTCAGTGCCTATCGGCACTAAAGTGATTGCTCCAGGTGATGGTGTTGTTAGTTTAGTGACTGATCACCAGTTCGCTGGTAAGTATATTGTGATTGACCACGGCGGTAAGTATCGTACCCGTTATCTGCATTTATCTAAGTCGCTTGTGCGTAAAGGTCAACGAGTAACACGAGGCCAAGTTATTGCTTTATCAGGAAATACTGGTCGCTCAACGGGCCCACACTTACATTATGAATTCCATATCAATGGTAAACCTGTTGATCCGTTGAAAGCGGATATTCCTATGTCTAGCAAGTTAGCGAATCAAGACTTACGCACATTTACCAATATGGTGAAGAGTCGTGAAGCTATGATGAACCTTGGCTAATAGAACTAAGTTTCGCCAAGTCTGAATAAACGAGAGTACTGGCTTTTCTTGAAGAGTTTACCAATGCCGATGAAATGCAAATTTCATCGGCATTTTTGTTTCCATCATTCTTCTTGTTGTAGATATTTTTCTGCTATCACAAGTATTCTTACAAGTTGTAAGGAAGCTAGTAATAGCGATATACACAGAAGGGGATAAATAGAGCGGATGTGGTGAGCTTCAGTTAGGGTCTGATAGCGAGTTATTCTTTTGACTGTTAAGAGACTCAATTTGGCAGCTGATGACCTTTAAAGTAACTAGCACGCTTTATTAGGGACTGAACAGAACCAAATACCTAGCGTTAAATAGCGTCTATCAGCTTGCTTGGCGTCTTTGCATCACTTTTAATGCACACTTACACAGTTTACCTTTTAGAGCTGGACAGCTACCGCAGGGAGACTTTTTAAAAGGACGTAATGCAAAGCTGTGTTCTGTGGGTAAAGGAGTGAGCCGAGTAATCATAGTCGATGAAAATGTTGCATCATTAGCGGCAATAAACGTAGCCTTTGCCAGTTTTAACTGTTTCTTGAGTGCGGATTTATTGCTATGGGCAAATTCTTGTTGTGAAATGTGCTTCGTGAGTAATTTGGTGAGGTGCTTGCGCTGAGCTTTTTTATTCGTCAAAGATTTATCAGTCAGTGTGTTCAGATGAGATAAGGATGGAATCGCTTTTCCTGAACTTGAAACAGATCTCGCCTGTGTTTTGAGTAATTTTTTAGCTTGTTTTTTACACCACTTGCTCAAAAGTTTATCGATATTCTGTTTCGTCATTGTCGTTACTGAATTCTGCAGCGTGAGATACTTCAATATTCTAAATGAAAACTATTATCAGTCAAGTGAGCGAAAAATATACTAAGGTCAAGTGTCGGCTTTATCTGCGGAATAAGGGGATATGTTGGCGTCGATACAGGTCAATAATAAGCGTAAATCAAATTCAAACTGGTGATAATCCGGCTCCATATGAGTACACAAATTATAGAAAGCCTTGTTGTGATCTTTTTCTTTTAAATGGGCTAATTCGTGTACAACGACCATACGCAATAAGGGTTCCGGTACACGCTTCAAACGTGAAGAGATGCGAATTTCGTTCTTAGCTTTGATTTTATTGCCTTGAACTCGCGCGACGTAGGAATGTAAGCCAAGTGCATGATGACTAATGTTAATTTTGTCATCAAAGATCACTTTTGAGAGTGGGGACGACTGGCGTAAAAATTGGTTTTTAATCGCTTGGGTGTAGTCGTACAGCGCTTTATCGCTGCGAACGCTATGTATGACAGGATGACGTTTCAACAGTAGCTTGGGTAATGTGCCAGCATCAAGATGTTGCTGTACCTGTTGTTGGATATCTGGGCTGTAACCGCTTAAGTATTTTAATGGATTCATAGGGAATTTGGCTCCGAATGACTTCGGAGCCTGAGTCATCGCATTACTTAAACTTTGCCGAAAATACGGCGATTTTGCTGGGCGTAAGCGGCTTCAAAAGCTAACTGCTGCACTTTTTTAAGATCTAAACTATCAAAATCAACCTGTGGTGGATTGCGCTTTTTTTGCTCTTTGATAGTGACAGGAGACAGTAAGCTGACTGGTAATTCACCTAATTGAATCGCTGCTTCAAGTTTAAAACTTGTGGCTGAGCCCGCCAACTTACCTTTTTGTTCACGTTCAATGATGACAACTTCATCAACGCGATAATCTTGCATAAGCTTATGAAAAGCGAAGTGAAACTCACGAATAGCTTCTGTGGTAGCAGATTGGGAAACGGTGAAAGACACCTTACGGCATTCTGGCACATTGAAGGTTTCACCTTCATAGCTCAATAAACTGATAATGGCTTCGCCACCTTTTAATTCAACACCACAAACTCTCATGTTACACCTTCAAAATATCGATAATAGCGCTATTGTAGCTGGAAATGACGTGAGGATCAGTGTTTACCCTGCGCTTTTGATTCGCTTGGCGACAGACTGATACGCTTAGTGCGTCAATTCCCAGTATTCGATCAGCCAATGTGTTGGGTATCAGAAATAAAATCTGATGTTAAATCCACCGGCATGTATGCTTTAATTTGTTCTAAACTTCTTCTGTATCATTGTCTTGCAGTAATTTCGCCGCAGCAGGCTTTTTACGCATTGGTGCATCGCCAATGTCCACGCCCGTGATAAAACGCTTATCCCGTGAAGGCGCCGGTGTGGCTGCTTTAGTTCTTTTGCTCTTACCTTTAGCAAGCTCGGCTTTAGCAACACGTTTTGCTGGTGTCTGTTTGGCTTTGCTTTTTAGACCACTAAATTTAGCTTCTAGACCTGGAATCGTACTGATCTCAAAGGTCTTTCTAAGGAAGACTTGGACTTTCTTAAAGTTGTCCCAATCTTTAGGCCCGACGAGCGATATCGCATCACCTTTCGCACCAGCACGGCCAGTACGACCGATACGATGCACGTATTCCTCGGCAAATTTAGGCATGTCGAAGTTAACAACTAAGGACACATTGAGCAAATCCAGACCACGAGAGGCAACATCGGTTGTCACTAGGACTTGTTGTTGGCCACGGGCAAATTGGTCCATGATTTGGTTTCGTGCGGCTTGCTTTAAATCACCGCTCAGTGCGGCGGTTGCAAAACCTTGCTCAATTAATTTAGCAGCTAAGCGTTCTGTATCTGGGCGCGTCGCAGTAAAGATGATCACTTGCTTGTGTGTTTCATCTTTAAGTAAACGGGCTAATAACGCTTCTTTATGGTCTAAGTGGTCACATAAGAAGATGCGTTGGTGAATGTCGTTATGCTCAGAGTGAGCCGCGCCAATCGCCACGTGCGCTGGATTTTTTAACAGCGTTGCCGCGATATCATTGATTTCGTCATGATCTAATGTGGCAGAAAACATCAGCGTTTGACGACGTTTATGATCGGCAGCATCGTTGATGGCTTTTAACTGCGGGGCAAAGCCTAAATCTAACATGCGGTCGGCTTCATCGAGCACGAGTAACTCTAACCCATTCAGAAATAGATGTTTTTGCTCTAAATGATCGGCGATACGGCCTGGCGTCGCGACAATAAAATGCGGTTCTTTCGCTAGGGCTTTCGCTTGGTCGTTAAAGTTTTCACCGCCCAGAACGCTGATGGCCTTGTATTGGGTGTTGGCGACCAGCAGGCGAAGCTGACTATACACTTGATGTGCTAGTTCGCGGGTCGGTAATAAAATCAATACTCTAGGATCGCGTTTTGATAGTGAGCGGGTAGAAATGACTCTTTGCAATGCGGGTAACAAAAACGCTAAGGTTTTACCTGAGCCCGTTTTTGATGACGCCATTAAATCTTTACCTGCCAATGCGATAGGCAGTGCTTGTTCCTGGATGGCGGTGGGTTCTGTGATCCCCATATGTTTTATGCTTTGAAGCAGACGCTGGTCCAGAGAAAAATCGGTAAATTGCAAAGGTATATCCCCTAAATCTTAGTAAGGGCAGATTATAGCCTTAATCGCCCTAACTCAGCTATCCACATCGATGATTATCTCTGCTTCACGCATGGATTTATCGCGAAAGTGTGTCATTTACACTTAGTTGCCGGCATTTGTTTACATCCATGTTACAAGTACTTAATTGCCTTGGCTTCACCAATTGACAGTGGATATGAAAGGATTTTACGTTATCGTGTAGTGGATTGAGTAACAGGAGAATGATTTATGGCTAACGGAACAACCCCTTCGGTTGGTATTGCCTTGGGCAGTGGCGCTGCGAAAGGTTGGGCGCACATTGGCGTGTTGAATGGTCTTGCCGCCATGGGGATCAAACCCGATAAAGTTGCGGGATGTTCGGTGGGCGCTTTAGTGGGCGCCGCGTACGCCCATGACCATTTACCTGAATTAGAAGAATGGGTTCGGAGTTTCTCGAGCTGGGACGTACTTGGCTTGATGGACATTCGATGGCGTAAAGGCGGTCTTATCGGCGGTGATAAGGTATTTGATGTACTACAGGCTCGAATCGGGGATGTGAATATTGAGAACCTCAATCGTCCCTTTGCTGCGGTTGCGACCGACTTGTACTCCGGGCAGGAGATTTGGTTTACAGAAGGGGATCTACGTCAAGCGGTGCGCGCTTCTTGCTCTATGCCGGGGATTTTGGCGCCCGTGAGACAAGGTGACCGCTGGCTTGTCGATGGTGCTGTGGTGAATCCAGTGCCTGTTTCTGTCAGCCGTGCCATGGGCGTTGATGTGGTGATAGCCGTGGATTTATATGGTTATCATTCTGGTCGCATCCAAGTATTGCCGGTGAGCATGACGAGCCAAAAAAACGTTGAAGCTGAAATGGATATGCCTGCGCGACAAGATACTGGATTTATGGATTTGTTTGCCCGTGGCCGAGATTATGTCAGCAATCTGACCGATAAGTTTTCACTTGGCACTAAATCGAATCCTGGCATGATTGCTGTAATGTCGCAATCAATGGGCATTTTAGAGCAAAGACATAAACGGGCGCGCTTGATGGGCGATCCGCCAGATATTTGTATTGTGCCTGAGGTTGGCAATATCGGCACTATGGAGTTTCACCGTGCTGATGAGGCGATTGCCGCTGGTGAAGCTGCTGTGGAGAAGGTGGCTCACTTGATTGAAGCTGCGATGTGGAAGGGCTAATCCGTTAAAAGATAAACAGTTGACTATCAAATAGAAAAAGTCGGTACAACTCGCATTATACCGACTTTTTGCTATCTAAAACTGAGCATTTATGTCGCTTTGATGGCGAGTTACGCTAATTTCACCAACATTTTACCGCGATTCTTACCTTCAAACAGACCGATAAAGGCATCAGGTGCTTGTTCAAGCCCTTGATAAATGGTTTGTTCAGCTTTGACTTTACCTTCAGCTAACCATTGAGCCATTTTTACGGCAAACTCAGGATAATGCGCCCAATGTTCGGATACGATAAAACCTTCTAACTTAAGTTTACGCATCACTATCAGGGCCAAGTTATCTGGACCAGGTGTTGGCGCAGTGTCGTTGTACTGCGAAATCATACCGCAAACGGCGATACGACCATGATCTTTCATATTGCTCAGCGCTGCGGCTAAATGCTCACCACCGACGTTTTCAAAGTACACATCAATCCCTTCTGGCGCGGCTTTTGTGAGCGCTTGGGTGAGATTGCCACAGGTTTTGTAATTTATGATGGCATCAACACCATAGCTTCGCAGCAATTCCGCTTTTTCGTCTGAACCCACTGAGGCGATTACGCGAGCACCCATCAGTTTACCAATCTGGCAAGCAACACTGCCGACGGCGCCTGATGCGGCTGAAACAAACAGGGTTTCACCCGCTTTTAAATCTGCGATGCGAGTCAGTCCCGTCCACGCAGTCATGCCCGGCATACCCAGCACGCCGAGGAAATGTGAACTGTCTAATTCGGTTTGCGGCAGAGCGGTCAGTCCAGCCGTGTCGGTGACAGCGTGCTCGCGCCAACCTAACATGCTGCTGACTTTAGTGCCTACTGGGAAATCACTGTTTTTAGACGCGATAACTTCACCAATCGCGCCGCCTTCTAAGACTTGATTCAAGGCGAAGGGCGGAACATAACTCTTACGATCTACCATGCGGCCACGCATATAAGGGTCGACCGACATCCATAGGTTTTTAATCAACACTTGGCCATCGGCGAGCGGTGCTAAGGATTGATTTACTAAAGCAAAATTCTCAGCCGTAGGCATGCCTTCAGGGCGACTGGCTAAATGGATTTCACGGGTTTCGGTAATAGTGCTATTCATAGAAAATTAACCTTTTGTTTGTGCGCAAACTAACTGCGTCAACTTTACGTGGCTTCATGACACAATGCAAATACTTTGCGCGCAAACTAGATGCGATGGGGCGGATCGGATAAGATAGCGCTATGTTTGAATGACAGGCGCTTGAACGTGCAAAATTGTTTATCTCACCCAGAGCTCGAATTTACAGAGCAGAGTCAAAACCCAGACCCACATAACACAGAGGTACAGAACCTCGAGCCAAGGGATGCACTGTGTTTATCTGATAATGTGTGCTTCGCGTTATATTCTGCGAGCAATGCCTTAGTGCGCGCTTATCGGCCTTTACTCGAGGCATACGAGTTAACTTTTCCTCAATATCTGGTGATGCAAACCCTGTGGCGTCAAAATGGCTGTAGTCAAACCCAGCTATCGGCGGCGACTAAGCTCGATATGGGGACGCTAACGCCTATCGTTAAGCGGTTAGAGGTAAAAGGCTTGATCACGCGTTTGGCCTGCGTTGAAGATGAGCGGAAAAAATTGATCACTCTGACGGCTCAGGGAGAGGCGATTAAGCATGAAGCCCTAGCCTTGAAACAAACCTTGCTGAATAAAGTACAAATGGATGCAGAGGCACTCGATTTGTTGAGGCGGCAATGTCTTGCCCTTATTGAAGATTTACAGTCCTAGAGATAAAGCTACTGGTGCTGTTCGCTACCCGAGAATTCAGGCTCTGCATAGATTAATACTTGATTGGCTTAGTTTTTGCTTTAAAACTGTCATTGAGTCTTAGACGCCGAATTTTTGACGATGAATTCTATTTTAAATGCCTTCAATCTTAATCGCAGCAGTAGCAGTATCGCCGATGCCTATGGTGCCAATAGCCAAAAAACGAGTACGGCCAAAACCGATGCGACCACTGAGACCAAGAAAACTCAGACGGATGCCGCTAAACCCGACGCGGGTAAAGCCGATGAGATAGCGCTGTCGCCACGGGCGCAACGTGCACAGAAAATTCAGTCGATGGCGAAGGATTTTTTTGCTGATGGCAAATTTGGTGTCGCCGATATTCCCGCATTAGTGTCACGTTTACAAAAAGACGGCATTTTATCGGACGTGCAACTCGACCGTTTATCGAAAAACGGTATTACAGTTCCGAGCACAACCACGCCGAGTAAGCAGTCGCTGCAAGATTTCTTAGATGATGAGCTCAAAGCATTAGCCAAAAAATCACCGAATGACCCCCTGATCAATACCTTGGTCGATGCGAAAAACGTTTTGACCAATATGGATGATGCTCAGTCGCCGGTGCTCGCCCAAAAAGCCACCAAAGTCCTTGGTCAATTAACGGATTATTTAAATTCTGAGCCACCGCTAACGGATGCCCAAAAACAGCAATGGCAGGGGCTTAAATCTATGATGCAACTCGCTTCGTCTATGGGCTCGCATCAGTCGGCATCAGGCCAACTCAGTAGTTATCTTGCACTCGCTAAGCGTTAATCTTGAGTTATGGAGCCTGATCATCACTGATTTCAGGCATCAACTAGCTGGGTTTAATCAGCAGGTCAAGGCGCAATTTTCAGATAATTGGGCCTAGCTGCAGTTCTGGTTTGTTCTTTTATTTCATCCTAAAAACTATGATCTGGATCATGGACGCTTCATCGTCGTTGTAGCCTAATGCTCTACATATTGTGTTTTATGCTTTTAAAATCACTAGATGTAGTGTTAGTTTTTAGGCGAGATGGAGAGGAACTGAACAATGCCAGTCGTAATTAAGCGTGATGGTTGCCGCACACCTTTTGATGAAACAAGGATACGGGATGCAGTGAATGCCGCTGCAAACTCAGTTGGGATAGAGGATGGCGACTATGCAGCGACAGTGGCAGCGTGTATCAGTCAAAGCGTTGCGACCTTAACCGAAGTTGATATCCATCATCTACAGGATGCGGTTGAGAATTTACTGATGGAAGGGCCGTATAAGTCCTTGGCGCGAGTTTATATCGAATACCGTCACGACCGAGATGTGTGCCGTGAAGCGACCAGTAAATTAAACCTCGAAATCCGTGGTTTAGTCGAGCAAAGTAATGCGGCGTTACTCAATGAAAATGCCAATAAAGATTCGAAAGTTATCCCAACTCAGCGGGATTTGCTCGCGGGCATAGTCGCCAAACATTATGCCAAGAGTCATATCTTGCCAAAGGACGTGGTTGCTGCCCATGAAGCGGGGGAGATCCACTACCACGACTTAGATTACTCGCCTTTTTTCCCGATGTTTAACTGCATGCTGATTGATTTGGCTGGTATGTTGACCCATGGCTTTAAAATGGGAAATGCCGAAATTGAAACCCCTAAGTCTATATCAACGGCGACAGCCGTCACCGCGCAGATCATTGCCCAAGTGGCGAGCCATATTTATGGCGGCACGACCATTAATCGTATCGACGAAGTGTTGGCGCCATTTGTCGCTAAGAGCTACGACAAGCACTACCAAATCGCCTTGAATTGGAAGATCACCGACGCCAAAGCTTTTGCCACGGCGCAAACTGAAAAAGAATGTCACGATGCATTTCAGTCTTTGGAGTATGAGGTTAATACCTTGCATACCGCCAACGGCCAAACACCATTCGTGACCTTTGGCTTTGGGTTAGGCACCTCGTGGGAATCCCGCTTAATTCAGCAATCTATGCTGAAAGTACGGATGGCGGGATTGGGTAAAAATCGTAAGACGGCAGTTTTTCCTAAGTTAGTGTTTGCGATTCGTGATGGCATTAATCACAAAGCTGGCGATTGCAATTACGATGTCAAACAGATGGCGCTCAAGTGCGCGACTATGCGCATGTATCCCGATATTCTCAATTACGAGCAAGTCGAGAAAGTCACAGGTTCATTTAAAACCCCAATGGGTTGCCGCAGCTTTTTAGGCACCTATGAGGAAAATGGCGAGCTCGTGCATGAAGGACGCAATAATCTCGGGGTAGTGAGCTTAAACCTACCGCGGATTGCCTTGGAAGCTAAGGGTGATGAAGCGGAATTTTATCATCTTTTAGATGACAGATTAGTCTTAGCCCGTAAAGCGTTAGATACTCGCATTGAGCGACTCAATGGCGTTAAAGCCCGTGTGGCACCTATCCTCTATATGGAAGGGGCCTGTGGTGTGCGTTTACGCGCCGATGATGATGTTTCTCAAATCTTTAAAAATGGTCGCGCGTCGATTTCACTCGGTTACATTGGCCTGCATGAAACCATGAATGCACTCTATGGCACCCAAACCCATGTATTTGACGATGCACAATTAAGGGACAAAGCCGTCGCTATTGTTGCCTATCTTAAAGCCGCCACGGATGCGTGGAAGGCTGAAACAGGTTATGGCTTTAGTCTGTATAGCACGCCAAGTGAGAGTCTCTGCAGCCGTTTTTGTAAACTGGATGCGAAGCAATTTGGCCTAGTCACAGGCGTGACAGACAAGGGCTATTACACTAATAGTTTCCACCTTGATGTGGAAAAAAGCGTTAACCCCTACGATAAAATTGATTTTGAACAGCCATATCCCGCAATTGCGAACGGCGGCTTTATTTGTTATGGCGAATATCCCAACATGCAGCATAACCTCGAAGCGCTGGAAAACGTGTGGGATTATAGTTATAGCCGCGTGCCTTACTATGGCACGAACACGCCAATCGACGAATGCTATGACTGTGGCTTTACTGGCGAATTTAGTTGTACCAGTAAAGGGTTCACTTGCCCTAAGTGCGGCAACCATGAGCCAAGTCGGGTGTCAGTGACGCGCCGAGTGTGCGGTTATTTAGGCAGCCCAGATGCGCGGCCCTTCAATTATGGTAAACAGGAAGAAGTAAAACGTAGGATCAAACACTTGTAACACTATTATTTTATTCTGCTTGTTAGACTTATTCCGTGGCATCAAATCAAATAGTGCCATGGGATATGCCCCAATGTTAAAAGATGAAATGCACTATGAAGTACTATCAATGAATTACCATCAATATTTCCCTATCGATGTGGTCAATGGCCCTGGTACCCGTGCGACCTTGTTTGTCTCTGGCTGCGAGCACCAGTGCCGTGGTTGTTACAATCAAAGTACTTGGGATCCCCGTTCTGGGCATGTGTTTGATAGGACGATGGAAGATAGGATGATTGCCGATCTCAATGATAAGCGGATTGTGCGCCGTGGTTTATCTCTCTCGGGGGGCGATCCTTTATTGCCTGTCAATCTTAGTGCCATTTTGGCGCTCGTCAAACGAGTCAAGGCTGAGTGTAAGGGGAAGGATATTTGGCTCTGGACGGGTTATGTGCTTAATGAGTTGAGTGATGAACAGCGCGCCGTGTTGGCCTATATTGATGTACTGGTGGATGGCAAATTTGAACAAAGTCTTGCCGATCCAAGTCTCGTATTTCGCGGTAGCAGCAATCAGATCATTCGTTTGTTATAAAAGCGGTAACGAGGATCTGTAACTTGCTGCTATAATCTCAGGCCTTGACACAGACGCTAGCATAATCAGGCTAAGATTTTACTGTGGCTAACTTAGGTAATTTAAGGTAACAGAATGAATTTAAAGCAAGAACTGCAGCAGCTTAACGATAAATTAGATAAATTTCGTCGTAAACTTGCTGCGGCTGAACAAAGAGGCGATGACGTCATTATTGCCCAGTTCAAGCGCGAAATCGCTGCAGTCACTAAGCAAATTGGCAGTGTGAAAGGCCAACAAACCCGCTTATTGAATAAGCAAGGTTCAGATATCAAAGGTTTGCCTTTCCATCGCGCTTTGACTAAAGAAGAACAAGCGGACATGGGCAAACTGAAAAAGTCTGTCAAAGGTCTTGTGGTGATCCACCCTATGACAGCTATCGGCCGTGAAATGGGGCTAAAGGAAGTCACTGGATACGCGCCCGCAAAATTTTAATGTGGGTTAGGCTGTCACTGACACGGGATCGAGTGTCGATCGCGTGTTGGTGCGCCTAGTACTTTAAGCACAGCTTCGTTTTAATCCATTCCTTCGTGCTGCCCATCGAAAATGACATTCATGTTTGGTTTAGTTGATTAAAACACTAAAGTATTTCTTGATTGTTCAAAAACACTTTAGAATAGTGCGCTTAGTTGGCTAAGTGCCTAATCCTCGTTTGTTTCTAGGGATCTTATTCGTCTCATGGAATGAGAGTTGTCGTTAAGGTTAAGTATGTCGATAAAATATGTCGCGACGTCAAAGTTACCCACTCCTTGGGGCGTGTTTGCCATGCATGGTTTTGAAGATACAGAATCAGGCAAAGAGCATGTTGCGCTCACATTCGGTACGCTCAGTGCGGATGAACCTGTGTTGGGTCGAATTCATTCCGAGTGTTTAACTGGCGATGCATTATTTAGCTTGCGTTGTGACTGTGGTTTTCAGTTACAAGCGGCGATGCAAAATATTGCGGAAACGGGCAGTGGCTTTATCCTCTATTTGCGCCAAGAAGGCCGTGGCATTGGTTTATTGAATAAAATCCGCGCCTATGAGCTGCAAGATAAAGGTGCCAACACAGTTGAAGCCAACGAGCAACTGGGCTTCGAAGCCGATATGCGTAAATACGACATGATCAAACCTATGCTGGAACAGATAGGCGTGAAGCATGTGCGTTTGATGACCAATAACCCTCGTAAAGTGAAAGCGATGAAGGAATTTGGCATCGAAGTGGTTGAGCGCGTACCGCTGCAAGTTGGTAAGAATCGTTACAACGAAGCCTACTTAAAAACCAAATCCACTGAGCTTGGACACATGATGTCTGAATATCATTTTATGGATGAAAATAAGTAGCTTTGTATTTATGATGGGTCGACCGATTGAGTCAGAAATGAGTAAGGTTTAAGTCAATTGAGCCATTTTTTCAGTCGGTTGCCATTATGTTTGTCGTTAACTTGCTTAGTATTTCTGAGCATAGTTCCTGCCGTTTTCGCCAATAGTGTATCCCCCGCCAATACGTTCACATCTGCGACACTTACATCGGCGTCTCAAGCAAATGATGCTGGCGTGCCTATCGATCATGTTTCTATCAGTCATGTGCCTAGCAGTAACGCCAATGGCAGCAATCCGATTGAGTCGAGTAGTAATCCCAATTCTGTTTATGCCTTTGGTAGTTATCTCGGCACAGGGGTTTACCGCGCCGCCAACCAAAATGCGACCGTGGTCAGCATTCCGTTAAGTTTTGATTTAAAGAAAGATAGCGGAAGCCAGACTTGGTTACGTTTACCTATCTCCTTTGGCTTTTTTGATTATTTAGCCAAAGATATCACTGAAGGCGAGTTACCGTCGTCGATAGGCACTATGACCATTACCCCAGGTTTTGAGCACCACTGGCAGGCGAGCGAAAACACTCGAATGGAAGGGTATTTAGATATCGGTTTTGGTACTAACTTCGATAAAAACGATAATGTTGCCATTATCGCCTCAGGGATCAGTAGCTTGTATGATTTCACCCTTGCTGGGCAAGATGCGGTGTGGGTGTCGAGATTACGTTTCGCCGGGTACAGTGAGCACTATGGCAAGTTTGCCGATCAATTTGCGGTGTTACAAACTGGCGTGGATTTAGGATTAGCGCCGCGCTGGCAATGGTGGGATCTGCAGGTGCAACCAAGGATCTTTGCTGTGGGTTATTGGTATTTCAATGAGCTCAGATTTATCAGCGAGATAGAGCAAGATACCATAGTTTCAGGCAGTTATGAGGCTGGTTTTTCCCTCGCTTTTTCTAAGCCCCTTGGGGGCGAATTGCTGGGTGTTGATCGTATTGGATTCAGCTATCGCCGTGGCGATGGCTTGAACATTTGGCGTTTGATGTTCAGTTTTCCTATCTAAGTAGGGTCAACTAGACGGCTTGAATATATAAACCGCTTGAACATGTCGATGTTGTGAACATGGGTTAACTTAGCACAGGATTATCACCGCTTAATTTAAGCCGATTCCTTTTTTTGGGCTTCGCGCATCTTCTTCTCAGTCAAGGTTGCTATCTGACTACTCAGCTGCATTATTTGTTCTTGGATCATCTTACGTTGCTGATCTGCGGTCTCTGAGTCATCATTTTCAAGCTTGGCCAACATTTCTTGGAGTGCCTTGATTTGCTCTTTTATTTTTTGGATCTGCTGATCAATTAACGTCATGGGTTCTTCTGATGAGGCATTGTCGACTTCATTCTTTTTGGCTGAGGCTTTGTCTCTTAAGGTTGCGCCCACATCTGCGGATAAAGCTGCGCGGCCCGCATTAGAAATGGAGACAGTGTCTTGGCTATCTTGTGAGTCAGCGGACTCACTATTCGCTGTTTGTGTTGCGGCTGGTGTCGCTGCGATATATGCGCTTGATATGGCGGTGAAAGCTGAGCCAGTTGCGCTACTGTTTATTCCATTAATGTTCATTTAACACTCCATTGATGCAAACTGCGTTGATACTCAAGTCACTATAACAGTCGGTATCGGCCATAGATTTGAAAACTGAAGCAATTTTGGGTTGTTCAGCTAAAAAGTGTGCAAGCTATTGGTTCAAAATCGATAAGTGAGCGCTATTCGCCGCAAATAGATCCGTGAAAATCGATTAGTAATAGATTCATCACGACAATACAGCCCTTATTCTAGGGCTGTTTACGTTTTATGGCAGCAGAGGCGAGGATTAATTATTGCCCCAAATATGACTGTTTACTGTGCCATCTGAGCTGGGTTTATCACTTTTAGCCGGCTTTTCGGGAGCGGTTTGAGTAGGCTTTTTAGTCGCGATTTTTGCCGCAGGCTTCTTAGCGGCTTGACTCGCTTCTGCTTTAGGTGGCGGTAACGGTAATTTGTTGGCTCTTAAATAAAGATATTCGACTTTATCCCGCGCCCACTCTGTTTTTCTTAAAAAACGTAAACTGGATTTGATACTGGGATCGTGGGTAAAACAGCGGATATTAATTCTCTCACCTAATTCTTCCCAGCCGTATTTCTCGACTAAGTAAGTGATGATCGTTTCCAGTTTAATGCCGTGGAGCGGGTTATTCGATTGATTCATATTATGCATGTTGCAGTGTGCTATGGCGGGAGTATAGCAGTTTTGTATGCCTGATACAGTGTGCAATGGTATCGAGTCAAGCCTGAATACCTTGCTAGCGTAAACCTGCGATAGCTATTATTGATGTAGCTGTATGATCAAAACAGGCGCAATAAAGCGCCTGTTTTAGCTTGGTCATTCGGACTGTTTTATGAGTCTTTGACTGTTTCTTTAAGCTCAGTTTCTACCGGTAAATCAATCTCACCTTTACCTTTGGTTTTAACAATCAACAGCGCTGTAATCACTAAGGTGGTGACCACGCCCGCTATGGTTGATACCGTCATCGGTAAGCCTGCACCTAAGGTTGACGAGTTCAGCAGGAAGGTGATGACCACTGTGGTCATAAACATCGCAGGAATAGTCGCAATCCAATGCAGTTTGTTATGGCGTAACAGGTAAGCCGAAGCCGTCCACAGCATTAATACCGCAGTAGTTTGGTTTGCTACACCGAAGTAGCGCCAAATGACACCAAAATCCACTTGAGTCAACATACCGCCGATAACAAACAGTGGGAGGGCTAACACTAAGCGTTTTGGCAGTGAGATTTGTGGCATGTTGAAAAATTCAGCCAGAATCAAACGCGCAGAGCGGAAAGCCGTATCACCTGAAGTAATCGGCAGGATAATTACACCTAGGATAGCCATAAAGCCACCGACAGCGCCTAACAGTCCAGTCGAAGCCTCATAGACGACGTTGGCAGGGTTACCTGACATGCCCGCACTTAAGCCTTCCACACCGCCGAAGTAAGATAATGCAATCGCACACCAAAGCAGCGCAATAATGCCTTCGCCAATCATGGCACCAAAGAAGACGAAGCGACCATTGGTTTCGTTTTCAACGCAGCGTGCCATTAATGGTGATTGAGTTGCATGGAAACCCGATACCGCGCCACAGGCGATGGTGATAAATAACGCAGGCCAAAGTGGCATGTCATTTGGGTTTAAGTTTTGGAAGAAATCGCCCGCTTGTACGTTCGGCAGTAAGGTGTGCTCGCTTGATAGGATAATCGCGAAAGCCAGACCGAACGACATGAAAAATAATAAAGCGCCGAAGAAGGGGTATAAACGACCGATAATCTTATCGACTGGTACCACAGTTGCGATCAGGTAGTAGACGAAGATAATGCCTACGAAAATGCTCACGTCCCAACCGGTAAGCTTGCCCAGTAAACCTGCAGGTGCTGAGATAAAGACCACACCAACCAGCAGTAGCAGCACGATAGCAAACACGTTCATAAAGTGTTTGGCACTCTTTCCTAAATATTTACCCGCAAGGTTTGGCACAGATTGGCCACCGTTACGTACTGACAACATGCCAGAAAAGTAGTCATGCACGGCACCCGCAAAGATACAACCAACCACAATCCACAACATAGCTGCAGGACCATAGAGCGCACCTAAGATAGGACCAAAGATTGGGCCTACGCCTGCGATGTTTAATAATTGAATTAAATAGACTTTACCCTTAGACATAGGCACAAAGTCGACGCCATCAGTTTGAGCGAAAGCAGGTGTTTGACGATTAGCGTTAATGCCGAAGACTTTCTCGACAAAGGCGCCATAGATAAAGTAGCCGCCGATCAGCAGACCGACACAGAGTAGGAACCACATCATTTTTGTTATCTCCCCATTTGAGTTCTGGCGAGTGTAAACAAGTTGTTGATATAAAACTTCGCAATCTCAATGAGTGGTCGAAAATGCAGGGTGAGCGGTAATAGGTGGGCTTGAGTGGTTGCAATCGTATGTTAACGGCGGGTGTTGTTGGTCATCTTGTGACTAAAAATACCCGCTAAGATGGCTTTTTGCTTGAGTTATTGGAAGCCGAACAACTGTTTAAGGCTCTTAAGATAACGCCGTGAGACGGGCACTTTATCCCCTGAGTGGGTGGTGACTTCGGCGCCCGTGTCTAACAGCTCAATTTCGGCAATCGCCTTAGGTGAAATCAAATACTGCCGATGGCAGCGCACCAGTAGGGTTTTTTCTTCAAACACTTTTAAGGTCAATTGGGTATGGACTTTGCCTTTCGTACTGGCCACATGGATGCCGCTTAAATCACTGAACACATATTCCACATCTTGGATGGCAATCACCTTGAGTTTATTGCCGCTGTAACAGGGAATATGTTCCAGACGCTTTGGGGTAATGGGATCCATGATTTGAGGCGTCAGATTTTTACGCACCCGAGTGAGGGTTTTACTGAGTCTCTCGGCATCTATCGGTTTAAGCAAATAATCGAAGGCATGGTTATCGAAGGCCTTGACGGCAAATTCGTCGTAAGCGGTAACAAACACAATTTTTGGCATGTTATCGGGGTCGAGCATAGCGATAAGTTCCATGCCGGAAATGCGCGGCATTTGGATATCGAGAAAAATTAACTGAGGTTTGTCTTTTGCTATGCTTTGCAACGCCTCAATGGCATTAGCGCATTGACCAACAATTTCAATGTCGTGTTCTTGCCCCAAAAGATCGGCTAATTCTTCACGAGCAAACAGTTCATCATCAACAATTAAACAAGTGATCACGTGCGGGTGTCCATATTGGATATCTCAGGGTTTTCTATGGGTAATCTTATGGTGACACGAGTCAATTCATCGGCTTCGCATTCCACAGTGACACCATATTGCTCGCCAAAAATATTTTGAATGCGTTTATGCACTAAGTTCATCCCTAGGCCTTCAGAGCCCTCAACGGGTTGATATAATCCGGCATTGTCTGTGATTTCTAATTCCAACACATCATTTTCGAGCTTGCCCGTCACTTTAATCTGCCCTTGCTCTATCATGTGCGAAGTACCGTGCTTTACCGCATTCTCAATAATCGGCTGCAGGGTAAAGGCCGGTACTTTGCAGTGGTAGAGTGATTCAGGTATCGCGATACTGACTTGTAATTTATCAATAAAACGCGCTTTTTCAATGGTGAGATAGGACGCGATGTGATCTAGCTCATCCCCGAGCGTCACTAAACCTGTCGTTCGTTTTAAATTAATCCGTAAAAACTGCGATAACTGCTGCAGCAACTGCTTAGACATATCGGGATCGCGCTTGATTATCGCGCTAATGGTATTGAGTGCATTGAACAGAAAGTGCGGATTAACCTGCGCTTGCAGTAATTTCAATTCGGCTTGAGTCAGCAGATTTTGCTGCTGCTCAAATCGGCCATAAAGAATTTGGTTCGATAACAGACGGGCAATACCTTCACCTAAGGTGCGGTTAATATTCAAAAAAAGCTTATTCTTTGGCTCATAGAGTTTGATGGTGCCAATGACTTCGGTATCACTGCGCAGTGGGATCACCAGACTCGACCCTAAGCGGCAGTTGCTTGAAATAGAACATGAGTAGGGCATTTCAACGCCATCGGCGAACATGACTTTATTTTGATTAATCGCCTCTAAGGTGATCTTGGAAGAAATTGGCGTGCCAGGCAGATGATGATCGGCACCTATACCAATAAAAGCTAACAGTTTTTCTCTATCAGTTATGGCCACTGCGCCCACATTGGTTTCTTCTATGACGATTTTGGCGACACGGCTGCTGCTTTCTTCGTTAAATCCTTTGGATAGGAGTCCGACACTGCGTTCGGCTATCTTTAATGCTTTAGTTGAAAAACTGGAGGAAAGTTTATCGAACATGGTTTTTTGGTCGCGGATCATGCTCATAAAGAGTGCCGCTCCTACGGAATTGACTAACAACATGGGCGGCGCGATTTGACGCACTAATTCCCACGCATCATCGAAGGGGCGGGCGACCAGTAAGATGATGCTCATTTGCATCATTTCGGCATAAAAAGTCACTAGGCAAACGAGTAATGGATTGTAGATAAGCTCACTTTTACCCGCACGTCTTAAGTAGAAGCTTATCATCCCTGCGGATAAGCCTTCTAAGGTGGTGGAAATGGCGCAGGCTATTTCCGTAAAGCCGCCCATACTGTAGCGGTGAAGGCCACCGGTTAGTCCTACCAGAAAACCAGTAACTGGGCCGCCTAATAATCCACCTAATACAGCGCCCATAGCACGGGTGTTGGCAATAGCGCCTGATGTTTGCTCACCAAAATAGGTGGCCATGATGCAGAAACTCGAAAAAATCAGATACATAAAAATCTTATGCGGCAGACGAGGGGAGGTTTCGGCAAACAGTTTAAACAGCGGCGTTTTACTGACTAAGTAAACGATCACTAAGTACAGCGACATCTGTTGGGTCAATAATAGGATCAAGGACATAATGGCTCACATTATCGTCACAGATGTCAGCGCAGTGGTATCAATTAGAAAGTCTGTGCGCGAGATCAGGGTTCAAATTTAACCGTTAGGATATAAAGAACAATAATATTGCATCTTTAGGAGGACATATGTCCAATTCTGTTCACGGTCATGATGTTATGGCGCTGATGGTAGCGCAAGGTACCGCTATTATAAAGCCTGAATTATTATCCCTAATGGGACAAAAGTTTGGCTTTGCGGCTCGATACCACACCTGTAGTGCCGCCGATCTTAGCGCTGAAGCATTAATTCAGTTACTCGTAGCGAAAGGTAAGTTCCATGAAACGCCCCAAGGCATTGAACTGGCCGCGGGGAGAAAGTGTGAGCATTAATAGATTGTGGCTATACATATTTTGGCAATCGCGTAACTGTTTAAGAGAACAGATGCGTAATACAAAATCATTAGAGTGTGGAGACGTTTGCTCATAGAAAGACATTGAGCGTGACCGAATATTACCGTTTGGCTTTATCGGCTTAGAAGTTTAGGTTTCGTCGTGGCGTTTATTGGCAATTTGGTTCTGCTGCGCGGGTGTGAGTTGGCTAAACTCATGGATTAAAATACGCAGCAAGCGAGATTTTGCAATGCTGGTGGATTTCGATAAGTCATCGAGCTGGGCAATACTCTTTTCTGTCAGGGTAAAAGTCGCGTGGCGATACATCTTAGTCGACTTTTTATCTAAGCCCTTAACTGTCGCTTGAGTCTGAGCCGCGGCTAATAAACTCGCCTTACCTAAGGCGTAGTTATTGGCATCTTCAATGAAATCATCGACAGAAACCGGCTTGATGATTTGCTTAGGTTTCTTACGTTTAAGATCAGTTAAGCTCATAGCTATTTTCTGGTGGCATAGCAAATAATTCATCCGCTATAGCGCGGATCTCATCGGCGGCTTTTCCATCGGGTTCGATTTCGACCACAGAGGAGCCTTTTTCTTCACTGTCATCATAAATATTTCGACAAAAGGTGACGGAGTTCAACACTCTTAATCCAAAGGATTGCACCACATCTTTAGCCTCTAAAATACGCTTAAATTGTGTAGGAAGCGCAGGGCATTGGGTTAGCACTATGGTGGCGATCATTTTAGGATTCACCATCTTACAAGTGCTGAGCATGTCTTCCATGTGGGGTAATGTTTTAAGATCGCGTCTTTTGGGTCTGAGGGGGATCACAACATAAGTGGCTACCGACATGGCTGCGCGCATAGCCAAGTTATCCTGACCACCACAGTCTACAATCACGTAATCAAAACGCTCATTGAGGCTGAGTAAATCATTGCGAATTTTGCCATAAAGCTGAATGCAATTAATGCTGGGCAGACTAGGATCATTATTTCTCGCTTGGATCCAATCTGAAGTGGTGCGCTGGGGATCACAATCGACCATAAGGACGTTTGCTTGAAATTTTTGCTTGATATAAACGGCAAGATTTTGAGCGAGGCAACTTTTTCCGCTACCACCTTTTTCACCACCTACCAGCAAGATCATAGTGACGCCCCTTCATGAATCGTTCAATTCATTGAGTGTAGAACAGACCCATTAAACCTGCGAAATTTAAGTTAAATTAAAGCAGTTGCATGGCAATGTGATAGCTTTGGTCGTGGCATTTTGCGCAGCGGCAGACTTGTCCTTTGACGGTATTTTGCTGGGTGGAATCGGGATTAAAGGTCACTTCGATGAGTTCGCCCAGTGCAAAGGGACGTTTATAATCGAATAAAATACCGCGTCTGGCTAAGTCGATACACACGCCTTCATCGGTTTGCTTTATGCCTTGTGCATCAATCCAATGTAAGACGACACGCTCCGCTTCCATGTCCACTCGCAGTGATGTGCGTTTTTCTTCAAAACCAGTAGTATGGTCACCCATAACTCAATTGCCCCGTAAATTATTGATCTCAGTAAAACTAGCATAATTGCTTTTTGGCAGAATACCAATGTGAAAGCTAGGTCTTTGATAATAGTTTTAAAAGGAGGACAGCAGGTGCTATTGAATTCGTCTTCAATAGCACCAACTCAGGTGCTTGATTAATTGTCGTATTCTTGGTTTTTCGGATAGGGCATTTTTAATTGACCCCAACGAATGACGATCACAGTTGCCGCTAAAATTAACGTCGACAGTGATATCGCGGCAATACGCCAATCTTCCATACTCTTCATATCTAAAATGAGGTAACGAGCTAAGGCCACAATTGCGATATACAGTGGCATACGCACGGGTAACTTACCTGATTCATAGTAGTTCGCCACCATGGCTAAGACTTCTAGGAAAATAAATAACAGGAGTAAATCCGCTAGTGCAACCATACGGACAGAGACAATATGCACAATTTCTTGGCCTATCGCGACGATAGTGGCAATGGCAATAATAAACAGAACTAAGTGTTCTACAGCTTTGAGGCTCTTAGAACCATATTGGTGATAAAATGGCATGGGCATTCCCTACTTGATGTTTTTTTAAATAGTAACAGTAAAAATCAGCTTGTAGGGAAAAGCGCAGTTATGCTGTGTGACTTAATTCACAGATATGTTCAATCTACATTTAAGTGCCAAATTCAGTATTAACATGTCCTAACCAGGTCGACCATCAATTCTGGCTTGGCACAACATAGGCCCATAGCAGATACAGAAACAGCCGAAGGCGATGACCCAAGATGTTATGGCGGCCAGCAGTAATGATGCCGACCATAGCGGGATTATCCCTGCTAATACTCGAAACACTGCCGCAAGCAGGATTAAGCCAAAGGCATACTTCATTATGCTTGGCGGTTGCAGTGTTCGGCCCGTATGGCCTAACGAAACCCGCGCCATCATAGCTAAAATCATCCCAGCTAACCCACCAACCGTTATCGCGTGCATACCAACGGATAAGGGGAAACCCAAGCTAATCAGTGCTAAACCAATTGGGATACACACATAGCTAAGATGCAGCGACCAGAGCAAAGGTACGCGCCAGCAGGCATGCCAACCCCAGCGATGCCAGCGCAGCAGTAAAACGATACTCGCAATCCCTGCCATACTACGGAGCAATATTTGCTCTTGTAGGATCAAGCTAATGACTAATCCAAAGAGACTGATAAAGCTCAGCCATTCGAGCACTGGAATCGCAGTTTGACGCTGCCATTGTGTTGCGCGCTCGGTGAAAAAAGGGATCACTCGGCCACCTAAGAGTGCGACTATGATGCTGATTAACGCAACTGCACCATATAAGCCTATGTTTATCCATTCAAATTGATTTGTTAGTACGCCGTAGTAACTCAGTGCATTCATCAGGGTGAGCAAGGTGAGAATGGGGATGAATACAAAATTGCGCCATTGACGAACGCGGATCACGGCTTTGGCAAGTATTAACGCCGTTAGCGGCAAAAATAGTAAGTCGATAAACATGATGAGCGTAAAGGGAATCGCTACCGGCATGAGTAATAATAGCCGTGGCAATAACCACAGACTGAATAACCCCAACAACCCAACTCCTTTAATCCCAGCTTGGCCCGTCCAGTTTTGCACCGCCGTTAATAAAAAGCCAGCGACGACGGCGCAGACAAATCCGAAAATCATTTCGTGACCGTGCCACCAAAGTGGATTAACGGATTGCGGCAACAGATTGATCCCTGAAAGAAATCCTCCCCAGATCCCTAATGCCAATACGCTGAATAAACTCGCAAACAGGAAAAAAGGCCGAAAGCCTAATCTGAATAAGGCGATTTGTGGTTGTAAATGTGCGGGCTCATCAATATTCAACATAATTGGCTCTTGAGTATCTGACTAAATCTGTCGGATATTTTAAGCTGCAATTAAAATGAATGTATATATCCCAATATGAGTATTCCTGGTGCGGCGTCTGTTTAAGACGCAATCTAGTCTGCACAGATGGCGCTCAACATGAGAAACGACAATCTCTAGCGTGAAAGGAGTGAGCGCGCGACAGACGTTAAAACGACAGGATGTAAAGCGAGTGGAAGAAGAGCGATTTGGGGGCACATTAGGTCATGAAGAATAAGCTAAGATATTGAACCGCTTATACTGTTACTAAGGTTAATTAGCTTTTGGCTAAAACTGCATCAGCATAAGCGGTGGGAAAGGCGAGGTTATTTATTCTTACGTTTTTGCCACTTAAACATAATCGAATATTTCCACAGATTAGTAATCAATAAATAACCCACTGCGGAAAAAATTACCCCGAGCACAAGGCATCCCAGTAAAAACGCCGGACCTATGGTGGCAAGGGAGGCTTCAATCCATTGCCAACTGGCTTCGAAGGCAAAATCTTGCGGCGCATGGCCGAGTATCTTAGCGCCGAGTAAATACGCGCCATAAAACATCACTGGCATAGTTAAGGGATTGGTTATCCAGACTAATGCGACAGAAACGGGAATATTAACGTTAAATAGAATGGCAAAAGCCGCAGCCACTACCATCTGAAATGGCATAGGGATCCAGGCGACAAATAATCCCACTGCGAATGCGCCAGGAGCGGATTTGCGATTTAGCGCCCACAAATTGGGATTATGTAATAAGCGTCCAAACATGCGTAAGTGTTTATGCTCACGCAAGGTTTCAGGCTTAGGCATAAATCTTTTGATTAATTTTTTTGGCATAGGCTGAAATTGCTGTCTTAACTTAATTCACTATGAATCGATTCATGTTTGGCTTTAGTGCCATCTTGTTATCAGCGATGTTGTGGCCTTCGCTGCCGCCAGTCAGTTACATACCCTACCTTGTTGTTGGGGCGCTAATTTTATACCGAAAAGTCCCTGTTTGTGCAGGTGCACTTTTTGCAATGGCATGGCTAACTGGTTTTTGCTTAGGATTATCTAGGCAGGATCTTCCAGTGTTACAACAACCTATACAGGTTAGGGGCGAAATCATATCACTAGTTAGTCAAAACAGCGACTGGCTAAGTTTGGATATATCGGTCATTAAACCAAATTTAATCTTAGGGCTAAATGCAAAATTGCGACTCACGTGGAAAGATCCGCCAGAAGTCGATGTCGGTCAGGTTTGGCAGTTTACCTTGATGCCTAAGCGCATTGCTAGCGTGTTAAATCAAGGTGGCTACAATGAGCAGAAACAATTAATCAGCCAACATGTTGTCGGTAAAGGGCGAGTGATTGAGGCACATTTACTGGAGGTTTCACCTTCACTGCGTAACGAGCTGATAAGCGCATTGACGCCTGAATTAGCCTCTTTGCCGCAAGGTGATATTTTACTCGCCTTGCTTATGGGTGATAAGCAGTTGATCACAAAAGCACGTTGGCAAGCACTACGGCAGACGGGTACGGGTCATTTAGTGGCGATCTCCGGCTTGCATCTCTCAGTCGTCGCAGCATGGATTTACACATGCTTTTTGTTTGGATTGAGTCACTTAGTGCCACATCAAAGTCGACGTAATATCACCCTTGCTTTAGTCGCTGCGGGCATAGGCGCCGCATTTTATGCCTATCTTGCTGGCTTTGGTATTTCGACTCAGCGGGCATTGGTGATGATTCTGCTGTTAATGCTGTTGAGTTTATTAAAGCGATTTTCTACCGCGTGGGAGCGCTTGTTATTTGCCCTGTTCATTGTATTGCTGCTTGATCCGCTCGCTTGTTTAAGTGCGGGATTTTGGCTGTCGTTTTGTGCCTTAGGCATCATCTTATACACTTTAGAAGTCCAACCAAGGGCATTTACCCCAGCGTCGAGTCGAGGGGCGCGTTTACGCACAGGGATGATACAGTTTTGGGCAATCCAATGGCGCTTGAGTCTCGGGCTTGGATTACTGCAAGCGGCACTCTTTGGCGGCGTGAGTGTACACAGTTTGTGGATGAACATCTTGGCAGTTCCTTGGTTTAGCTTTGTAGTGATCCCCTTAGCAATGGCGGGATTTGTCTGCTGGTGGCTTGGAACTACGTTTGGGTTCTCTTGGTTGGGACTGCTTCGCCTCAGTGATTGGAGTTTATCGCCCTATGCGCAGTTACTCGATATCAGTCAGCACTTACCCGCTCATTGGTTAGCACTCTCTGACAGCCTATTAGCCTTAGGAGTCTGCACGTTCGTTGGTGGTGTGTTATGGCGCTATGTGCCTAAGCATAAAAACAATATTGCTTGGCTAAGCCTATTGAGTTTGTTGTTTATGCCCGTATTACTTTTTTGTATGACGCTGTGGTCTCCCGTGCAAACCCATCGATGGGCCATGCATTTACTCGATGTGGGCCAAGGTTTAGCCGTGGTGATTGAAAAAAATGGCAGGGGAGTCATCTATGACACGGGCGCCGCCTTTGGTGATGATTTCAGTTATGCGGAGCGAGTGATATTACCTTTCCTAAAAGCCAAAGGTATTCAAGAGATTGACTATATTGTTATCAGCCATAGCGATAACGATCATGCAGGCGGCGCGCCTGTCTTGATTGAGGCTTATCCTAAGGCTTGGGTGATCACAGATGTGGCAGGCTTTAGCGGCCAAGATTGCCGCCCAAGGCAAATTCAATGGCAAGGGTTGAGCTTTAACTTACTCTCACCGCCTCAAGTGTTGGCGGGAAATAATGGCTCCTGTGTGGTACGCATCGATGATGGCTTGCAAAGTCTGCTACTCACCGGGGACATTGAAAAACAAACCGAAGCGGCACTATTAAGTCGTGAATTAAGTATAAGCCGTGAGCTGAGTGTGAGCGGTGATCTAAGTGTGAACGGTGATCTAAGTGACCGAAACGAGTTACAAAGCGACGTGCTGGTGGCGCCGCACCATGGCAGCAAAACCTCGTCGACAGAGGCCTTTATCGATGCCGTAGCCCCTAAGTTAGTGCTTTTCCCTGCGGGTTTTGCTAATCGTTATGGTTTTCCTAAATCTACTGTGGTTGAACGGTATCAGCGACGAGAGATAAGGAGTTTGACCACAGGGACAGAAGGGCAGATTAGTGTGATTTTTCAGCAGCCTGAGTTAGAGGTAAAGACCTATCGTGGTGATTTAGCGCCATTTTGGTACAACTCTCTGTTTAGATTTGGTGACTTGATTAATCCAGAGTAGAATGGCTACTTTGCCATAATTTAGTGTTATCAATGACAACATCTCCTAAAGACGAAATGTGGACAGTTTTCAAACGATTACTGGGCTATATAAAACAGATGAAAGGCATGTTTATGCTTTCAGTTGCGGGATTAATTATTTATGGTCTCGTCGATGCCGCCTTTATCGCTTTCATCGGCCCCTTTATTGATAAGGGTTTTTCCGGCGGCGCACCCGCTGCGGTCACCAACGGCATAGCATTGCCAACCAGTGAAGGTTTCCACGCGAACAACGATGTGCTGATGATGGCGCCGCTTGTGGTTATCGTCATGTTTACACTGCGCGGTTTTGCCAACTTTGTCTCGACCTACGGCATTTCATATATGAGTGCACGTTTGATCATGGACATGCGTCAGCAAGTGTTTGAGCATTATCTGAGCCTGCCAGTCAGTTACATGGACAAGGAAAATACCGGTAACTTGATTTCAAAAGTCACCTTCGATACTGAGCAAATTGCCAGAGCATCGGGTAGCGCTTTGATTTCTATCGTCCGCGACAGTGTAACTGTATTGGGTATGCTGGCACTGATGTTCTATAACTCTTGGAAGTTATCCCTGTGTATCTTAGTGATCGGGCCGATTATGGGCATGGTCATTACTGTGGTCAGTCGTCGTTTCCGTAAAGTTTCTAAGCAAATTCAAACCGCTATGGGTGGTGTAAGTGCTACGACTGAGCAAATGATTAAGGGCCATAAAAACGTATTGGCTTTTGGTGGACAAGAAACCGAAGCTACCCGTTTTGCTAAAGTGAACGATCAAAACCGCCATCAAAATATGAAGTTAGCTGTGGCTCAAGCTATTAGCCAGCCGTTGATCATGATTATCGGCTCATTCGCCTTAGCCTTTGTGCTTTATGCGGCAAGCTTAGACAGCATGAAAGCCGATCTCACCGCCGGTACCTTCGCGACAATTCTTGGCGCTATGATGGCCATGTTGCAACCCATCAAAAACTTAACCCGAGTGAACGCCGAATTCCAACGGGGTATTGCAGCTTGTACCACAGTATTTGAATTACTGGATACGCTGCCTGAGTCTGACACAGGCACTTATACCGTCGAGCGCGCTAAGGGTCATCTACGTTTCGATAAGGTCTGTTTTAGCTATGACAGCCAAGATCGTCGAGCGCTGGAAGATGTCGATTTTGAAGTTAAACCGGGTCAAACCCTAGCGCTAGTCGGTCGTTCTGGCTCTGGTAAGTCGACTATTGCCAGTCTAGTAACCCGTTTTTATACGGGGCTCGAATCCGGCGACATTTTGCTCGATGATGTCAGCATCTACGATTACTCGCTAAAATCGCTGCGTAATCAAGTGGCTCTGGTATCGCAGCAGGTGACCTTATTCAACGATACGATTGCTAACAACATCGCCTACGCCTATCCGGGTGAAGCGACGCGTGAGCAGATTATCGAAGCGGCGACCTTGGCCTATGCGATGGAGTTTATTGATCAGCTGCACCAAGGCCTTGATACCCAAGTGGGTGAAAATGGCGTGTTATTGTCCGGCGGCCAAAGACAGCGGATTGCGATTGCGCGCGCTATGTTGCGTGATGCGCCTGTGTTGATCCTCGATGAAGCGACCTCGGCATTAGATACTGAGTCGGAAAAAGCGATTCAAAAAGGCTTAGATAACCTCAGACAAAACCGCACCTCAGTAGTGATCGCCCACAGGTTGTCGACTATCGAGAGTGCCGATCAAATTCTAGTGGTTGATCAGGGACGTATCGTCGAGCGTGGGACGCACCAGTCGCTATTGGAATTAGATGGCATGTACGCCAAATTGTACCAAATGCAATTTGGTAGTTAGATGCAGGCCTTAGTGAATAAAATCTGGTATCAGAGCCATCCACTGCGATGGATCTTGTTACCTTTATCTTGGCTATTCGCGGTTATCACTTATGTGCGCCGCGCCTTGTTTCGCCTCGGGATCAAATCACAAACGGTAATGCCTGTGCCTGTCATCGTTGTCGGTAATATTACCGTCGGTGGCAGCGGTAAGACGCCAACCGTGATTTATCTGATTGAATTATTGCGCCAGCATGGGTTTACACCCGGTGTGATCAGTCGTGGTTACGGCGTTGATATTCAAGGCGTTAAAACGGTTAATTTAGGTGCGAGTGCAGCAGAGGTGGGTGATGAACCAGCTATGATAGTGGCGCGCACTCAAGTGCCTATGGTAGTTGGCGCTAAACGCGTCGATGCGGCCAATGCGCTTATTGCTGAGTTTGGTGTCGATGTTATCATCTGCGACGATGGGCTGCAGCACTATGCGTTGGGGCGCGATATCGAGCTGGTGGTGATTGATGGTCAACGCGGTTTAGGTAATGGCTTGTTGTTACCGGCAGGTCCGCTGCGTGAAGGCGCGTGGCGTCTCGATGCCGTGGATTTTATCGTCAGTAATGGCGGCCCAGCAGCAAAAGGGCAGTTCGAAATGCAACTGGCCCCTACGGAAGTGAAGCCCGTTAAATGCGATGTGACCTCAGGTCAATACAGTTTCGATAAATCTCAGCCGTTGGTTGCAATGGCGGGTATTGGTAACCCTGCGCGTTTTTTTGAATCGCTGCGCGCCCAAGGTTATCAACTGGCGCTATGCCAGGGTTTTGATGACCATCAAGCCTACGATAAAACCCAATTACGTGATTTAGCCCAAGACTTGCCGCTGTTGATGACAGAAAAAGATGCGGTTAAATGTCGCGATTTTGCACAAGAGAACTGGTGGTATTTGGCGGTCAATGCCAAGCTATCCCCACAATTTGATGAGCAGCTGCTCGCGCGTCTTCGCGAGGTGGCTGCAGCTAAACAAGGAAACTTCCATGGCATTCGATAAAAAATTGTTAGATATAGTGGCTTGCCCTGTGTGTAAGGGAAAACTTGAGTATGATAAAACGACGCAGCAGTTGATTTGTAAGGCAGATAAGCTGGCCTATCCGATCACTGAAGGTATCCCTGTGTTATTAGAAAATCGTGCTGTGCCACTGACTGAATCAGTCTAGTGTGATGTGAATGCGCGTATTGTCCAATACGCGCATACTTACCTTTTGGAGCTTCTCTTATTATTGTTTTCGCTATTTTTAGCCGATTAACAGTGCTTATCCAATCTTGCGTTTTTTCAATGCTCAGACCTTAGCCACGCAAATTTGAGTTACTCAAACCTTCGCTAATAGTTCACAAATTTCTGTTTATCGGCATTGGTCGCGCCTTCTTGGCATTCACCACGAATTTCGCCTCGCCCGGGTTCGATAATCCGACTCAATTCGATATAACCTTCGCGGCAATAACCTGTCATTTCAAGGGTTTTCGTTAAACCTAATTCGACTTGTCGTCCCCAAACTTCTAATGAGTCCTGTAGATCTTGCATCGCGCGACGTTGTTCACGGGGATCTTGCATGCTACGTACGCGGGCATCGTGCGGGAAAGGGCGGTCTGCATCACCCATGTTAGATTTATCATCGACCAGCCGCGCTGTGTAGCTGAAGAGTTTAAGGCCATCGGCTTTAATATCTGTGGTTAACTTATCCCGTAATTTTCCGGCAAGTTCACTAGGATCGATGGGGGCACTGCTACAGGCGATGAGCGAGAAACAACTTAAGATGGCAAGGCTGAGGTATCGAAGCGGCATAATCAAATTTAACTCTTAGGTTATTAACTGACAGCAGAATACCTTAATATGACCCTAAAGTTCATGGATTTATGGCATCTTCATGGACTGAGTATGACTCTATTGGCGCAATGGATTAAGGATGGGCGATTAATGTTGGCGTTTTGGTCGAATAAATGGGCGCAAATCGAGTGGGATATGAGCCTGACTCAAGGCATATGCCTTATGCTCTTGGCGTTATGGCTTTATGCAATATGGCCAAAAGACGAGTTGGCACAGATCCGACGGGATAAAAACCTGCAGTTACGCTTGTTACTGACGCTGGTGGGCGTCAATGCGCTGTGGTCGTTAAATGCCAGTATTCAAACTGGGTTGCATCTGCATTTTCTAGGGATAGTGACCTGTATGCTGATGTTCGGTTGGCGTCTTGCGACTGTGGCATTACTGTTGCCCAGCGCTTTTTTTAGTCTTTTTGTACTAAAACAGCCCGCTGATTTTGGGGCTTTTAGTCTGTTCGCTATGGCTGTGCCGCTGTTCCTGTGTTTTGTTTTATACAGTCGCAGTTACCATTTATTTCCTAAACACATTTTCGTGTTTATCTTCGTCGGCGGTTTTATCAATGCGGGTCTTTCAACTGTGTTTCATCAATTGAGTTGGGCGATGTGGTTGTGGTCTGCAGCGGATTACGATTGGAATGTGTTAGTGGATGACTACTTGATGCTAATCCCTTTGCTGGCGTTCCCCGAGGCATTGCTTAATGGTATGGCGGTAACGCTATTGGTGGTGTATCAACCCCAGTGGTTATTTGATTATTCCGACCGAGAATATTTGTGGCGTAAGTAGATGTGATAAAAGAATGCGATAAAACAATCTAATAAAAGAACTGCGCCCGAAACCTCGATATTTCAACGGAAAACCCATTGTAAAGTTCATTGGGAAGTCCATTGAAAAGTCGATTAAACAGTTCATTAAAAAGGTACTGGGCGCACTTATTTGGAGATTTACACAGACTGTTGCACCGCGATTTAGGCGAAGCGTTGGTCTAAGTAGTTAATGATTTCTTTAGATTCATACAACCACTGTACTTGGCCGTTTTCTTCAATGCGCAGACAAGGCACTTGCTGTTTGCCACCTTGGGCGACGAGCTCATCTTTGTGTGGCGCTTTTTTAGCGTCGAGAGTCACTATATTGAGTCCCTGACGGCGCATTGCACGGCGGACTTTTACGCAAAATGGGCAAGCTGGATACTGATACAGGGCCAATGCTTGAGTTTGAGTATCAATCTGTTGTTGCTCTGCCAGTGGACGTTGGCGCTTTTTAGGGCTAAATACGAAGTTTAAAAACAGAATGATCCTGCCTAAAATCCAGCGAATGATAAACATGTCAGTGACCTCAATAATAATGTGTGTTGAAAAGTGATTCGTGTGTCAATGGCGCCGTCGCAAATGTGCGACGAAACTGAGATTTAGCGATTCGAGCTTGCGATCCCAGTTACATAAAGGCCGCAGAGTGTAACCTATGGTACAAAGCGCGGCCAACATTTTAGTGTGGATTAACAGGTAGAAGATTCTTTGGCGACAAGGACAGCGTTTTCGCTTAGCGGTAACAATTAGATATGCGCTTAGCTATACATTTAGGCATGCTCTTTAGCATAAGAAAGAAGCCCGTTAAAGCTGAGCTTTAGCGGGCTTCTTTTATCGTAAACACAGCAACATTAACCCATTGCTTGAGTTATTGCGCGTCTATTGCGCATCTATGGTAAGGCTCACTTGGGCCACATTCTGGGTCAAACTCACTCGGCTTTCGAGCAAGAAGATCCGCTCTGGGGCAATCTCTTTCACGTCTACAAGGTAAGCTTTGACGGCTTTTGCTCTTTCTTGGGCCAAATTACCCAACATGCCATCGTTAACATTCTGCGCTTTTACCGACAGATTATATAAAGCGATATGCCAGCGGGTGGTGATTTCGTCATCGGAAAGCTGCGCGTCTTTGGCCTCTGCGATAACTGTGTCTTTTATTAGTGCCGGATCGGCTTTAACTTCCTGCTCATAGAGCTTCACTAGCGCATCAGCGAGCGGCCCTTGGGTCGGAAATTGGCTTGGACTTAAATCATCAGGTAACGCACTGAACTCGATATTGGCTAACTTAACCAATTTACGCTTCATGATGCGCTCAGCAATGGCTTGGCTGTCATTGATGGCATCGACTTCCCCTTCAACGCTGAGCTTGAGCATAGGTCTGTCGAGTAAGGCGCTGGCGAGTTTGTCTAAACTTTTCTGCTCATCTTCACTTAGGCTGAATTGACCAGCGGCAAAGCTGATTTTGTCTAAACTTTCGTCTGAACCTATCAGCCCCGCTAAGAAAGTGAAGGGCGCAGTGACGGCTTTAGTGATCACATTGGTAATCGCCGTCATTATGATGCTGCCGACACTAAAGCTGGGTGAGTCTAAATCGCCTGAGACTTCCATGCCTAAATCAATCACGCCGTTACGGTCCTGTAGCAGCGCAATGGCGAGCGTGATAGGTAAGCTAGTGGCAAGGTCACTATTACTGGGTTTACCGAGTTTCAGTTGATCTATGACTAGATGGTTATTGCCCTTGAGCTTGTTCTGATCGAGTTTGTAGTTCAGTGACAGTGATAACTGTCCCTTATCTATGTAGTAACCCGCATAGGTGCCTGAGTAAGGATTGACTGAGGTGAGTTCAACACTCTTGAAGACCAAATCGAGATCCAAATATGGCATGTCTAACAAAGGGTTAATATCGCCTTTTAGGGTTACAGGCGCGTACTTGTCTATCTTACCTTTGATATCGACCGAGGCCTTAGTGCCTGGCGTGGACGACAGGTGAGTGATATTGCCTTCAAGTAGCTCAATTCCCGAAGCAAAATTCGGAGTCAGTGAGTTATCGGCAAAGTAAGCCGAGCCTTGGCTAAAGCTAATTTTTTGAATATCGAGGCTCAGCTCAGGCGTTGCTGACTTGCTCGCCATTTGCGGCTCGGTTGCGGTTTGCTTAGCAGGGGGCGTGTTGTTCGTTGTCGTACTATTTGTCGCAGTTGCTGCAATAGGCGCTTCGACGATAAGGTCGCTGATATTAGTGCTTCTATCTTTAGCGATCACCACTTTGGCGTAGGGTTGGCTAAAGGCTAAGTGATCGATTTTGATTTGATTTTTTTGTTGGTCAAAATCTAGCTGATTGATATTCATCTTTTGCCATTTGACCAGCGGGGCATTACGCAATTTGTCATGAATGGCTAAATCATCGAGCTCAACACTGCCGCCGTAAATGGCTTTGCCCTTAGCATCAGCCGTGAGCTTGCCTGCAGAGCTTAATAAACCACTCTTGAATTGGATATTCACGTAGGGCGCGATATACGGTTGGAATTGGATTAACGCGAGCTTATCGAGTTGAATATCGGCATCTATGGCTTCGCCTGGCACATCGACCTGGCCCTGGGAGCTTAAAGTACCTTTGTCATTAATGCTGAGTTGCAGCGCATAATCAATCGGCTCGGCCAAGGTGCTGGTGATAGTTTTTGTTGAAAAATTAAGTGGATACACACGCCATTGCTGCGGTGTCTCAGTTAACTTTTGCTCCGACAGATTAAGATCGTAGTTTTCAATATTGAGCGCATCGAGTTGCACGAACCAAGTGTCTGTTGACGCCGTTACTGGCGCTTGCTTGATTGGCTGTTGAGGCTTTTCTTCCACTTGCGCGACTTGTACGCTCTCAACATTTTTGTCTTCTAGTGACTTAGCATCTGCTGGCTTAGTTTCTATCGACTTAGCATCTATCGGCGCTGGACTTGTAGAAGCACTGGCGGATTTAGGCATGAACAAGCTGGCGAGATCGAGTCCGTCTTGATTCAAAATGGCGTTTACAGTGAGGCCATCACTGTGAAGCTTATTGATGTGCACTTGCTGCTGCTTTAGATCCATCGAAATACCGTCGAGGGCAAAGATTGGCAGTTTGACCACTGAGCGCTCTTGGTCGTTAAAGTTCAGTTTTTCAACAATAAACTGGCCATTGTTGCTGGTGACTTGTAACTCGCCATTCTCGGCAAGATCCACTTGATACTGAGTCTTAGCAGTGATCTCGCCATCGGTAAGTGCTGGTTTAAATTGATCGTCGATAAATCGCCACAGTGGTGTCAGTTTCAGTTTGGCGATGTGGACGTCACCTGCGATTTTTAATGGGAACAGTTGGAATTGCCCCTGCGAACTGATTTCACCAGCATGATCATCACTGAGTTGTATCACATAGTGATTGTGCTGAATTGGCATAACTTGGGAGCCAGAGCCAGTATCAGAGGTTGATTGGGCGTTTGGTGTCGGGTTGGCTACAGTCTTATTTGCTTTTGTGGCTGGTGCTACTGAGGCCGACAATGCCGACATCAAATATTCAGTATCGAGCTGACTGAGTTTTAAATTGATATTGGGATAATTAACTTGAGCATGGGTAATTTTGTCATCGAAGTTAAATTGCCCTGCATCTAATACAAATTGGCTGAGCAGGACACGAACGGGGGCGCTGGCTTCTGCGGGTGTTGTTTCTGTGCTCGCGGATGAATGCTCGTTCAAGGTCTGCAGAATATCGTCGAAGTTGAATCCAGCTTTGCCTTTTTTCTCCACGCGGATGATGTGTGCGTAGGGCGCTTGTATGTGTATATTTTCGATAACGGCGGCGCGATTAAAAACAGATTGCCAAAAGTTCACTTCGAATTGGACTTGCGCTAAGCCTGCAAACGGTTTTTTGTCTTTTTCTTTAATGGCCAGTTGGTCGATTTCGACTTTGAAATTAAAGGGATTGATGCGGATATCCCCGAGGGTGACGGGACGGCCGAGTAAAGCAGAGAGTTTTTCGGGTGCCAGCGTGGTTATTGCATAGGGCAGGATTAAGCCTAATGTGCAGACATAGCTAAGGTAGACGGCGGTGAGGTAAACAAGCACACGCAGGTACCTTGGGAGAGCAAAAAAAGTGTGTTTGAATTGCGATAGCTGGATCAGCATTAATATCAAGGCTCCAATGCATAAGACAGGGAAAAACTGCCATAAGTGCGAACATTCTAGCGATTAACGCTAATGTTTCCAGAGATTATTTATATTTTATCAATGAAATCTTGGCATTACCCGACGACAACCTATTCTGAACCCAGTCGTTGCTGAATGACAACCAATCTCCTACATTGATAGCTACATCTGTATCAACCTGTGGCGTATCCCTTGAGTCGAAATTCATCATCATGTTCAGGTCAGTTTTTACATCAGCGTTTTAAATAGCTAATGGCCGCAATAATGGCGCCCTGTGGGTCTTTTATCCAACAAAAACGGCCCACCTCTGGAATGTCTTCAGGGCCAAACAGAATGTCACCGCCGAGTTTTTTGGCACTGATAGCCACTTGATCCACATCGTTAACGGTAATATAGCCTGTCCAATGTGAGGGAAGGGTGGGGATTAAACTGTCGGTAATTCCGCCAATGCTGATGCCTTGGTTTTCAATAATGTGATAGTGACCGTGGGGCAATTTAACGGTTTTAAAATGCCAGCCAAAAATTTCAGCATAGAAGCGCATGGCCTCTTCGGTATTATTGGTTGTGAGTTCATGCCAACTTAACGCCCCTGCAGTGTTAAAAGCCGATTCCATAAGCGCATCCCTAATTTATTGTGGTTAACTTTTGTATTTGAGCCGATGTTCAGTGGCTGTGTTTAAGGCCCGTATTTAAGGCTTGTGTTGAAGGCCTTTATTCAAGACTTGTGTTTAAGCCCTGAATTCTGAGTTTGTATGTTAGAAACCCTATTTCGGGTTTCTAACCCAAATTGAGTGTAGTTGAGGCCAGTTGATAATTCACAGGCAGTAAATTAAAATTTCTGCATTTTTGAGCTTGGTGAGCATTAAATTAACTTAATGTTCTACAAGGGGATTCACTTATTTTGCATAGGACTATCGGCCGTTAGCGGCTCTGTGACGTTGCGGCTTTAGCTATGAGCTGGATGCAGCTTGTCGCGCCAAGACTTAGCACTGAAAACAGATTTGGAAATGGGTTCGTTTACTGTGGTTTGAGTGTTAGACCTGACTCCCGTTAACTTGTTAATATAGGCCAGTTTTGCATCTTATCGATGCCACCTTAGGGGATACGAGATTGAATAAGAGTTTAGTAACAAATTTATTGGCGGCTGCTTTGGTGGTTGCGGGCTACCTGATGCAGTCGGCAATTGTCTTGAATGTCGGATTGTTTGCCTTATCGGGTGCGATTACCAACTGGGTTGCAGTTTATATGTTGTTTGAGAAAGTCCCCGGACTCTATGGCTCGGGAGTCGTGCCTTCTCGTTTCGAAGAGTTTAAGGCGGGCATTGCTCATTTGATGATGAAGCAGTTTTTTACCACAGAAAATATCGACCGATTCCTGTCTGAAAAAGAAGGGCTGAGCAAAATAGACTTGGCGCCCGTGATTGAAAAGATTGATTTAGCGCCTTCTTTTGATGCATTAATTAGCACAGTCGCGCAATCTTCCTTTGGTGGTATGTTATCTATGTTCGGCGGCACAGATGCGTTATTACCGCTAAAAGAACCGTTTATTGTGAAGATGAAAACTTCTCTAGTCGAAATGGCGCAAAGCGATGCATTCCACGAGTTGCTGAAACAAGAAATCGAACAGCCAAATGTGATGGCGGATCTGCAAACTAAAATTGCCAATATAGTGGAACAAAGGTTAAACGAGCTCACACCGCAAATGGTGAAACAAATCGTTCAAGATATGATCCAAACGCATTTAGGTTGGTTAGTGATTTGGGGCGGCGTGTTTGGCGGTCTGATTGGACTTGTCGCAGCCTTAATCCAAGGTTAACCTGAGTTAAAGCCGCGGATGGAATGGGAGCTTTGGCTCCCATTTTTACTTACGCATTTTATGTCCTGATTAAATAGCAAGGAAGTCTATGAACCGTCACCACAGCATCAATTATTTAGAAATTCCGAGTCGCGATATTGCCAGTTCTAAGGCCTTTTTTAGCCAGGTGTTTGGCTGGACTTATGTCGATTATGGCCCAGAATACAGTTGTTTTATGGATGTCGGGATCACAGGTGGCTTCTATCAAGCTGAGGTGGATTTTACACTCGCAAAAGGTTGCCCGCTGATTGTGATCTACAGCCAGAACTTAGAATTGACTCTTGCTGCTGTTGTGGCCGCTGGCGGCGCAATTACGGCAGACATCTTTAGTTTTCCCGGTGGTCGCCGATTCCACTTCACTGAACCCTGTGGCAATGAATATGCCGTCTGGTCTGAATGATCCTAATGCCAATCCTTGTATCCGCAATTGTTGTTTAGATCAGCAAGATATTTGCTTAGGTTGTTTTAGGCATCTTGATGAGATTTTAGCGTGGCGCGCTATGTCAGATATGGAGCGACAAGCTTGTTTTGTCAGAATGGCACAGCGCAAAGCTGAGTCTTAGACCAGAAGAAATGGCCTAAAATAGATAACTTAAATTTGACGCATTAATCGAGTGTTCCAACGGCGAAATACGCATTAACGTATTTCGCCGTTGGCATTTTGAAGCCCCTTGGCATCTTGAAGCAGGCGTTACACGGGATCGATGACTATATGCTCAAGTTCGATGGCGGCAACGGTATGGAGTGCATCCATAGTCGCGCCGACTAAACTGATTTTTCCTTGAGATGATTCAATTAACACCGCGCGGCTGATATCGCTAAATTCGCGATTATGACGAACAAGATTTGACAAGGCCATCTGCATCGGCAGCATAGAAGGATTGAATGCCGCGTTCTCTGCATAGCGACCACAATAGGTTGCGCCATCGCGTGTTTCTAAAACCACGGCAGCAAAACTCTGAGTGTAAGGCGCGTAACTTAAACCAGCATGATCTAAACCTTCGATGATCATAGGGTCGGCACTATCCAGTGCAAATTCAGTTTGTTGCTTAGCCATTAAAGGCGAAGTGACATTTAAGTCTTTTGGACCAAAGGCATAGGGTAAATAATACGCCAGTGGATGGCTTTCCTGTGCGGGTAGATGAATGCTGATCTTACTTCCTTCAACCAGCTCATTCATAAATTGACGGCAATGGCCGCAAGGGCTGGCATTGACTATGATATCAACAATTTGGCTTTCACCGCTGAGCCATGCATGGCTGATAGCGCTTTGTTCTGCATGGACAGAATGAAACAGCGCTTCACCGGGTAATTCTAAGTTGGCACCCATGTAGATATCGCCACTTTTTCCTTTGGCAATCGCACCGACATAAAACTCACTGATAGGCGGTTTCGCCAGTGCAGCGGCTATCGGCAGCAGTGCCAGTAACACTTCTGCTTCGGTCATCTTGCTGGCACTTGTGAGCGTGGCAAGTTGCTGCGCATCTAAGTGCCCAGCAAAATTCTGGTGCAACATCGGAATGAGAGCATCGGCTAACGGCGTTGGCAGTTGGGTTATGCTACGAATGAATCTATCTTGCATTTCCCGATTCCTTATTTGTTAAGTTCATGGAAGAACATTCTAGTAATTTTGTTACAGCATAAATGCGAGTTAGCTCGCGTTTATACGCTGCAAATGTGTGTGTTCGATAGTAAACAATTTAAGTTATGCGCCTAATAGAGTGAGTCTATTCACGAATATAAACAAGCTTAAGACTATTAAATAAAAGACTTAAGCTTGAATTGATTAAACTTAAAGTTCACGCAAATAATGGCAAAGGGCAGCCAGTAACTTCTGCTTAGTCTCATCCGCTTGCGTATCTTGCAGCAGATTTTCTAATTTAAGTACGTAGTCTTGATCGGCTAAGCGATTTTGACAGAATTCACGCCAGCGCTGTGACTCTTCGTAATCGAGTAGTTCAGGGTAATTACGGGCGCGGTAACGAAACAGCATTTCAGGGATACGTGCATCATCAAACTGCAAGTCTAGCGCCGCTAAATTTTGCGGTAGGGTATGACGGATGATTTCCATTTTCGCTTTATCTGCTTGGCTAAAGAAACCACCTGAATAGAGCATCAAATCGGGATCTGTGGTCGCTCTGCTGTCATCGTGCTCAAATAATAGCGCCAGTTTTTCGCGTAATTCTGGGTGACGTTTTAGACGCTTATATTGCTCTCTGGCAAATTCTTTATCTATGCCTAAACGAGTGGCATGTTCATCGCTAAGGATTTTAGCCGAAGTGATAAAAGGGCACTTATTTAAATGAATTTGTTTTACCGCAATCGGCAATTCATCTTCGGCAAGATCGGCTCTTGGCGTATACATACGCGTCTTAATTTGCTCAATATCTAGCTCAAAGAGTGGCGTTAAATCCATGGCTAAATTAACGCAAATAACCGCATTTTTATTGGTTGGATGGTGCGCCACGGGGGAAATTAACGTCGTACAACCATTGCGCGCACTAATTTTAGAGCTCACGTGTACTAACGGCTGCATATTGAGCACATCGATTTGATCGCTCACCGCTTGCTTACGGCGCAGGTCAAAATAGTACTGATATAACTTAGGTTGTTTCTCGCGAATGAGTTTTGCCATGGCTATGGTTGCATACACATCAGACATGGCATCATGGGCTTTCTCATGGCTTAAACCATTCGCTTGGGTCAAATGTTCTAGCTTAAAACTAGGAGATCCATCTTCCTTGGTTGGCCAATTGATCCCTTCGGGTCTAAATGCGTAACACGCGCGCACTAAATCAATGATATCCCAACGAGAGTTACCATTTTGCCATTCACGGGCATAGGGATCGATAAAGTTCCGATAAAAGCCATAACGGGTCACTTCATCATCAAAACGCAGTGAGTTGTAGCCCGCGACACAGGTGTTTGGCTGGCTAAACAGTGCTTGAATACGCCCCATAAACTCAGTTTCAGGGATGCCTTTTAAATTGGCTAACTGCGGAGTGATCCCTGTGATCAATATCGCTTCTGGTGACGGCAAATAATCAGGGGCTTGCTTGCAATAAAATGTCTCAGGCTCGCCGATGATATTGAGATCTAAATCCGTGCGAATACCGGCAAATTGCGAGGGTCTGTCTTTCGCCGGGTTAGCCCCGAAGGTTTCGTAGTCGTGCCAAAAAATCGACCCTGCTTTATCGTCTTTCATCTTCATTTATTTTCTTTCTCTAAAGCATCTAACTTCATGTTATTAGTAGTTAAACTGCTTTGATTGGATTCGTTGTCATTCACATCAGTTTAGTTTGCTACTCTTCGATGTGAGTACATATCTGTGTACATATTTCTTTCTGTGTCATAATGGCAAAATCACATGTACACAAGGTAATCAAAATGTCTTTATCTGACACGCAGTTACGTGCAATAAACGGCAAACCATATTTAGGGAAACCAGAGCTTGCAGACCGCGACGGCTTAAGCGTTCGCATTACCCCCGCAGGGACTATAACATGGCAGTATCGATTTAGGATTGATAATCAACCTGGGCGCTTAACCCTTGGTCGCTATCCTGATTTGAAACTAGCTGACGCACGGAAACTGATCCCTGAGCTACGTAACTCAGTGGCAAATAATATAGATCCACGTGTGTTTTGGAAACAGCGCAACACATTTGCGGGCCAGACAACACTGAGGGATTGCTGTGAACAGTTTTTATCGGCGCGAAGTGCAGCACTTAAGCCGGGCACTGTTGCTACGTACCAATCCTGCTTTAGAGCACATCTCTATGATGCCTTTGCTGACCGCAAAGTCGAAAGTATCACACTCGGCGAGTGGATAGATTTTTTCGATAAAAAGGCAATTCAGAGTCGAGTCACCGCAGGCGCGATACTCAAACAATTAAAGACGGTACTTAGCTGGTCCGTTCGCCGGCAAATGATATCGCTTGTTGATGTCCTTCAACTACGAGTCAGTGATGTGGGCTCCGCGCCCAAAGTCGGTTCGCGAGTACTCACGATTCTAGAGTGTGGCAAAATCATCCGTGAGCTTGATAAATGCCGCGCGACCAAAGCCGTAACCAATGCCATCAAGGCATGTTTACTAACGGGGGCGCGGATATCAGAAATATTAAAATCCAAACGGGCTGATTTTGATCTTGAATCGATGATCTGGACCGTCCCAATAAACAATAGCAAAACTAATTTGCCAATCCGAAGGCCAATCAGTCCCGCCTTACTCGACATATTGCAAGAACAGTGGAACCTCTACCACTCGCCATGGAGTTTTCCCGCAGCAAATGATCTTAAACGCCCGGGCAACATCGCTTCAGTAAATAAGCTGGTCCGCGAGATCAAACCAAGACTCGAAATCCCTGACTGGCGTATTCACGATTTCAGACGCACATTATCGACCAGAATGTCAGAAGCAGGGGTGTTACCCCATGTCACAGAGAAGATGCTAGGTCATCTACTCGGCGGGGTGATGGCTGTGTACAACAAACATGATTGGCTAGATGATCAAGCAGCCGCCTATGAACAATGGACAAATAAGCTGAAATTGGCCGCTCTAGGTGATAGCAAAATAGTCGTGTTAGAAAGAAGGGCATAGTCAGGCTTGCCGCTGACAATTGGAAATGACTTACTTATTCAGTAAGTCAGTAGTGGTGCCAGCCGCAGTAACGCTCCTTTATAAGGAGGTGCATTAGAGCTCAGATTGGTGTTAAACAAGGACGTCATGGAACTACAATTTTTAATCACGCGGGAACAATTAATCACAATCGCGGAAAGAATAGATTCAGTACGCATTACAAACCATGCGCGACTAGCTAAGCGGATGCATGCCCTTATCGTGCGTGCATTACTCCTATGGGGCCCGTTATTATCCCCGTTGCTACTGTTTTATTTTTTCGTAGAAATTCACACCCCAGAGACATATATCGCAATCGCAATATGTGCAATTGCTTACCTAATTGCGTGGAAATTGGTATTAAAAAACATCGCCGAAAATCAAGCTAGCAAATTTGCAGGTAAGATAACCACTCTGAATCCAACGATTGAAAACACAACTTTACAGAAGCTTGCGAGCCTAGAAGGGCGCCACACAGTAACCGCCACAACCTCGACGCTAACGTTTACGCTCCCTAGCGGTACATCCATCACCACACCGTGGAAAAAGGTTTTTGCATTCAAGCAAGACGATGATTTTTATTATCTAACCGTCTGTAGGTTGATGATGTTTAAAGCCACTTATTTAGTCGCCAAAAATGGTGACACAACAGAAACCGCAGGCTATCAAGCAGGTTTAGAATACATAACGTCTCGGCTGCCGCCCGATAAAGTGGGGCGGTAAAACATCAAAATATCGGCAGAGTGATCTAACCCGTTCGCTTTGCCACTCACGCGATTGATCTTGCTCGCCCAGCCAAATCAGCCATTGTTAAAAGTCACATTTGAACTAACCTTAAAAACGATGAACTGATCGCTACAGCCTTCTATTCGCGGGCTGCTAGAAGCAGTTTTTCAGCTCATTAAAACGCTATGTCATCAATGACGATGTATAGCTTTGTTAGAATCGTCAATGGCCTAAGCTGGTTTGGAGCCATAGTCGCTGCGGTATCATTCATCGCGACAGTGGTCGCATGGATATCAACCGATGGTGTCTTGTTAATTGCCCAAATAGTACTGGTCGGCACAGGACTCGCCGCTATCATCGCTGATGCTGTAGCAGTAGGCACTAACTGCGGTAGTAAAGGCTGTAATGTCGAAGGCGATCAGTTAATGGCCTAACAGTCCATTAATAAATATCCAAAAATAAAGCCCCAAAAATGGGGCTTTATCTTAAGGCTTAATAACTCAATTCATGCCGCGACTTGCTGTTTTTCATCCCACTTATCGAGCGACGCTTTTAAGTAATGGCGGCCATTATGGATAGGAGCAGGGAAACCGTCGTTTCTCCGCCACTTCCAAAGCGTAGCTGATGAGCTAATCCGGTAGCGCGTCATGACTTCCTTAGTGGTAAGAAAGAGCGGCTCTTGCATTTGTTGAACCACGGTCGATTGGGTCGAAATCATCATTTACCTTCCTTTGCCAATTCCTCGGCGAGTCGTTTTAAAAATTGTTGGCAGCTGCCGGCTTGTTTGCGGGGCAGGGTGTACCACTGGCGCAAAGCGTCTTTGATTACTGCAGATTGCTTCATGCCGCAACCTTATCTTTCGGTGCGAAGAACAGTGCGACGGGGCCATCTTCGGTGTCGTGAATACTCAGCAAGAATGAGCCGGCCTTGTCGCAAACGGGGTGCCAGTCACTGATATCGGTGTCGCCTTCATCAAAGTAGCGCTCGATTAAGTTTTCAGGCGCATCGAGTTCAAACCAAATCGCCACAAACTCGCCGCCTTGGCGTGCTGCCCAAGCTTCACACTCCACACGGGTCACACCTTCATCCCACTCGGGCAAATCGGGATGGGTCCAATAACCTTCTTCACGTTCTACAGTTGCTGCTTGTATCGGGTTCATGCTGCTTCTCCTTTTATCCTGAGTTTTGATTCTGCGTTGAGTGCGAATACTTCGGCGTCGGCTTGGCCGAAGTCGCTGCACTCGATGGCGTTAAAAGACTTACAAATGCCCCAACCGTGATAGTTGTTTGGGGTGTACTTCACTTCGATTTGTTGCTGATCGCACATCAAGGTGGAGTAGGGCTTAGATAACGTGACCACGCCATCTTTGGTGCTAAACGCATTCATGCCGCCTCCTTGTTTTGGTTGTCGCTTGCTTGGCTGACAGGCGCGTGGCAGGGCAGGCGCATTGGGTGATATCGGTACGAATACACTATGGTGCGGCTAATGCCCTTGGCGAGGTTGGTTAAGCCGTTGCCCAATGCTTGCCAGTACAGGCAATCTAATGCGCCGAGTGCCAGCGCGATTTTGATGCTGTCGCCCGTTTTGGCCTTGAGTAACAGGCTCAACTTATGGCTGCGGTAATGATTTAACAGATGGCGAAACGCCGCTGATTGAGTCATTTAGGCCACCTGCTTCGGTTGCAAAGGGCTTGATTGCAAATGAGTTAATTGCAGCTTGGCCCAGTCGATGGCTTTAATGGCCTCGACCGTGGCGGCGATTTGCTCTAACTTCTTTTGCCCGCGCATAAAGTTCGACAGTTCAATACCGTGGCGAGCCGCCGCGCGTTCGGCGGGTAGGGCGCTGGTGTAATGCAGCGTTAATGCGGCAATCACCTCGGGCGAACTAATGCGGGTAAGCGACAGCAATAACGCAACGCGCTCTTGTGATTCAAAGCCCGGGAGTAAGTGGTTCATGCGCTATTCCTTCTTTTGAATCAGCCGGGCTAAGCTGCGGCTTCGCCGTTAAACACCACCAGATTGATGATGGGTTTCTTGGTTTTGGGGTTCACCTTGTCCGAGAGCTTGTGATAGCGAATATGCACATCGCGGTGGGCTTCTTGGGTCATGGCTAAAACAATGTATTGCTGGCACAGCGCGGGCGTCGACAACGAATGCGACAGGCGTTGTGGCTTCATGGTTTCAAACAAGTGCTGCGCCATATCATCCAACTTAGCTTGGTACTCGTCGGGGCTCAGTTGACGGCGGTTAGGGTGCGCGCCTACTGAGGTGCTGCACTTTTTGGCCGCTTGATTTTTCGCTAAGGTCATGGACACGCCGTAAACAAAAAACATAATTGCCTCCAACAAGGTGAAACTGTCGCCGTAATCGTTATCGGGATATGGACCATCACCCCTTGGTTGCTTTGCCTTAGCTGCATTCCTAGATAGCCTAAATCGTGAATGTTCGCGGCGGCTCTGCGGCTCTACTGCGTTAGCGTCCGACGGGCGCGGTTGGCATCATAATGTGCAGCGGATGCACATTAGTGACGGCTTGCGGGTCGTTGCGCCACACCATCACCTTGCCGTACAAACCTTGTTGGGGCTCAGTAAAGCGCAGGCTGAAATTGAGCCCGAGTTCGCCCGTGTGGCGAATAAACTGGCGGTAAAATGCTGGGCTAGGGTGGTGATAAGCAAAATGCTTGACCAGCTCGGCGCAACGGGCTTGCACTCGTGGGCAATCCATCGGGTCGGTGTGGCCCTTGGCCAGCGCCATCAAGCAGGCAAAACGTATCGCAACCAGTAGACGAAACTCATCGCGTTGCTTAGGTGTGGTGTGAACTTTCGCTAGAATCATTTCCTTGTCCTCGGTAGTGGGTTTATTGAGCACAAGTGCAAAGTTAAGATAACTTGACCAATGAGTCAAGTTAATTGGTTTAAAAAACTTGACTAAAGTTTAGTTGGTTTTGATTTGATGGCTTTTTGTACGAGTGTTTATGTAAAGTAAGGTATTGAGCTAAAGAGGATTTATGGTGATGTTAGGTAACGTCATTTGTTTGCAGTGGAAGCAAATTGCTTTGTTATGCCCCAAAACTTGTCAGTACTCGGCTAGTGAATCGTAATCATATGAACTAGTTGTTCTTCAAACTTTCATAACAAGTGACTAAAACTGGATATGTATAAGTTGTATTGAAACGCAATCAACTTTAAACATTTATAGTCAATTTATGTGCGATCTATCTCATTTGTAAATGTATAAAATCTCTTAAAATTAATCGCTTATGTGAAACTTAGTTTAAATAATAAAGTTTGGGAAACTCGCATGCGCATTTTTCCGCATGGCGTATAAATATTATTCAAAGTCAAATGGTTACGTAGCAAGAGATTCAAGCAAGGCCTAAAACAGTTTGCTCTGTTTCGGTTCGCTGCATATTATAGCAAACTGTTTTCATCCCTTAACTGGGCGTTATGTTCAAAAGAGTTGAGACAACAAGGAAGCATAGATATGAAAATAAAGTCTGTTGGACTACAAGGATTTCGTGGTTATTCAAGTCGAATTGATGTCGAATTTCCTAATTTGCGAGTATTGGTTGGAAAAAATGACATCGGAAAATCAACTATTCTTGAAGCGCTTGATATATTTTTTAACGATGGGAAGGGGTGCGCGAAACTAGATAAAGAGGATATCAATAAAACTAATCTTTTGGCTGGCGATAACACTATAGAAATCTCTGTTGAGTTTGATGACTTACCTTCTAGGATCATTATTGATTCGACAAATGAAACTACTTTATCAGAAGAGTATTTACTAACTCCATCAAATACGCTTCAGGTAATAAAGCGCTATCCAAATGCAGGAACAGCAAAAGTTTATATCAAAGCAAACCATCCAAATGCTGATGGATGCAGAGACCTTTTGCTTAAGAAAAATGCTGAACTAAAAAAGACATTAAACGAACAATCTTTAGAATGCACAGACAAAACCAAAAACTCTGAGTTGAGAAAAGCTATTTGGCTTGGCCAAGCTGATTTGCAGTTAGAGGAAATGGAGATAGAGGTAGCCAAATTTGATTCAAAAACTATTTGGGATCAATTGAAAGCTTATATGCCTCTTTATACGCTATTCCAAGCTGATAGGAAGAATAGCGATGGGGATAGTGAGGTACAAGATCCAATGCGCTTAGCTGTCAAGGAGATTTTGGGAGATCCTGGAATACAAGCGGATTTGGCTAAGATTGCGGATACCGTCAAAACACGGCTTGATGAAGTAGCTAGACAAACACTTGTTAAACTCAGCGAAATGAATCCAGATATTGCATCTTCGTTGAACCCCCAAATACCAGATTCAGGGGCACTGAAGTGGGGTGATGTTTTCAAAAGCGTTTCCATTTCTGGCGATAACGATATCCCTATTAACAAACGAGGAAGCGGTGTTAAGCGGCTAGTATTAATAAGCTTCTTTCGTGCTGAGGCGGAAAGGCGGCAACGTGAGGCTGGTTTGCCAAGTGTTGTCTATGCAATCGAAGAGCCTGAGACGTCTCAGCACCCTGATCACCAACGTGCATTGATAGACGCTTTAGTTGCTTTATCTGGGGTGCCGCGCACACAAATCATTCTTACTTCACACAGTCCCGAAATCGTAAAACGGTTAAAGTTCGAAAATATTCTATTAATAACGGGCCAAGACTCAGCGTCAATACGACAAGTGCAAGAGCATGAGCTACCTTACCCTAGCTTGAACGAAGTCAACTATGTAGCTTTCGATGAGCCATCCTTTGAGTATCACAATGAACTTTATGGCTATATAGAGTCACAGGGAGCACTTGCAGCATATAAAGCGGGAAAACCAACAGTTGCTTATAATCGGTTAAACCGTGATGGAACCACTACTCCACAACAAATACTCTTAACCGAGTATGTGCGGCATCAAATACACCATCCTGAAAATACCTGCAACTCTAGATTCACAGACGCCCAGCTAAATCAATCTATTGAGGATATGCGAGCGCACATACAGGCAAATCCGTGATCAGAGAAAAGCACATAACAAACGGCTGTTGTCGGAGTCTTTACGCTGCGCTCCGGTACGCCGCAAAATCGGGCGTTATGCCTCAAAACGAAATAAGGAATATCGTATGAGTAGAGATTTTATTCAAGCTGTTATTGACCTTGTGCCTGAGTTAACTGATTTCGGGATAGGTATTTATGATGGTGGGCGTGGGTTGGACAAAGTACAGAAAAAAGCTGATTTCGATAAATATCAATCTTCGCTGCTAGATAGTTCAGAGTCATTTGAAAAAACCGTGACTTGGTTAAAGCAAATTGAAAAAATTAAAAGCTTCAGCACACACCGCAGTAGCTATGGTTTAAAGCATTTAGCCGAAAAAGATATTGGATACATTACAAATGGAGTATTCATTGCTGCTGCAATTCATTCTGGTTTCAAATATAAAATTAATCCAGATAGTCCGAATGTTCGATTCAATATGTCAGAAAAGTCATTGAAAAAATTAGAAAAGGCATAGAAAATGCCTCAAGAGGGACTGTCAACACGTGGCGTTTCCGCCGAAGTGGTTGTTGTTTGAGTTTGGTTGTTATGCGTTGTCAGTCTCTTAGGCGGGCGTTATACGTTTCAAGCAGTCTGGTGCATAAGATAATTAAAAGGATTTTAAATGAGTCAAAGTGTCATTGCAGATAATTGGTCATTACAAAACATTGGTGAGTTAATTAACTCAGGTATTGATGAAAGTAAATCTCACTACATCAAGATTGATAAAGAGAAAGACAGTTATTCTTACGAAGCCAGTATCAGTGCAATTATCAATACCGAAGCATTATTCGATTTGATTACTGACATTATCCTTCGTGATCAAATCTTAGTAGAAGAAAACTTCATTAATGCATGGAATCGAGAAGGTAACCCTTTTAAAGAGGCTTGTTCTCAGGGTGTTATACGTCCTTATCCGTTTTTAGTAGATTATAAAAAGCTCCAAGGACCGCGAGATGAGTTTATTGAACGTTTGAGCCTGACATCAGATTTAAAGAAAGATCATGAAGAAAATCGAGTAGGTTTTCTCAAAAATAAAACAACTCCTCATAGCTATTTATCCCAAACACTCTGGGGTGGTGCAGGTATGTTAGCAAGAGGGTTTGTATATGAAAAAGGTTACACACCTCATCCTGTTAGAAAGCGTTTTTTTACAGAAGCTGGGATTTTACTTTCAAATGAAGACTCTGTTTTAAAATTAAATGATTTTGTATCTGAGAAAAGAGCCTCTATTTCTTCGCTTCATAGCTCAAGTTCTGAGCTATACGCGCTAAATGTGAATATGCTACCGTTACCAATTCGAGTTATACAAGAGTCAAATTCAGCAAAAGATTTGATTAAAGTTGCTCTAGAGTTGAGAGGAGAATACCAAGAATTAAGAGATTGGCTAAATTGTTATCAAATATCATTAAGCGATGGTAGTTATAAGGATAAAGCTAAGTTTTCTAAAATTCTCCATTCTATTTCTCAATATGTAGATTCAATAATGGGAACTGTGGATACCAATGCTCCTACTTTTACTGCTGGTATTGGTGTGCTTAAAATTGCACTTAAGGGGCAACCAATTAATACACTTTCTAATCAATTTGGTATTCGTTCTATGGTTAACAAGCTTATCCTTAGTCAAAGTGGAACATCAGATATTAAAAAATATTTAGATTTTTTTGGACATCGGAATAGCGTTGTCGGTATGAAAGTGATTGAACATTTTTCGCAAAAAAAAGTATAACAAGTCATTCGAGCAGGACAAATAACAGCTGGTTTTTTCGAGCCTCAAACATTATAACCAGCTATTATTTACATCATAATTAGGCGCTAGTCATCAAGGGGTATACGTATGGATTGGTTTTTTAAAATAGTAAGAATCGCAGGTGTTAATTTCCCTGGTGCAGCTTCCCTTGTTCAAATTCAAGCTGAGATTGACTCTGTTGCAATGATTAATCGACTAAATAAATTTGAAGACCCTATATCTTATCTTCATGATGACATTCCTGAACTTTCTAAATTAATCTATGAAAATCTGAAAGTTAATGATTCCACAACTTTAGATTTCCCCGAAGATTTTTATATTAAATACAGCCGTCCATTAGCGGCTTTAGAATCTGTTGGCTTAATTTCAAAAAATAGTGTTTTAGCTTCAAGGATACCTCTAGGAATAAACTTAATTGATGCATCATTTATTATGTACATTTGTAATTTAGCAGAAGACCCTAAAAAAATGTGTGAAATAATTGATATAGTTGATCGCTGTGAGGTTGGTTTATGGCTTGACGGTAACCAACTTAAAGATAGTGTCGGATTACCTAAGTATGTTATTCGTGCTGTTTTTGAAATCTACGAAGCAAAAGGTTACGGTATACTTTCCAGAGCGATCGGTTCTTGCAAGTATTTATGCAATGCCTGACAAAGTAAAGCACTGGACGTATTACTGTTGTCGCGGTTTCTGCTAAAACAAAAAAACAGCAAAAAAACGCCAACCTACGCGCAGGTGCTTTCGGCGTTAGTTGCTAATAGAATGGTTAATCCGAATAAGCTAATGTCTAACAAGGTTACACCCAAAATACATTAGAAGAGCTATTTTGGATTAAATCGTTTTTATAACAGTACTGAATACCAAAATATTTTGCCGATCACTTTGACCTGTTTGACTTGTTCGGCATCGAGGCGTTCGTCTGGATATTCGTCCGTATTGTAACTGCGCAGGCGTAGCCCACCACCGGGTAAATTATACAGCACTTTGATACGTAGCATGCCATCGTGATTAACGGCATACATTTTGCCGTCGATCACATCGGTGGCCGAGGTATCGACGCCCACTGTTGAGCCGTGGGGTAATATAGGCTCCATGCTGTTGCCGTTCACTTTGACACAGGCTGCATAATCGCTATTCACACCTTGACGCTTAAGGGTGCTTTTAGTGAAGCGCAGTTTAGGCCCTTTAAATTCGCGGCAATCGAGAATGCCATCCCCTGCGGCTAGCTCCACTTCCATGTAAAACGGTATTTCAACTTCATCTTCCCCTAATGGGGTATCACTGTCCCATATCTCAAAACCGCCAGCCCATTCAGCGTTGGATTCCGGTTTAGTTTCTTTATTTCCAAAGAGAAGATATTCGGGTGAGCAGCTTAAGGCTTTCGCTAAGGCATGCAGGTTCTCGCCTTTGGGAGAGGTAGAGCCTGATTCCCAAAGCGATACTGTGGCTTTAGTTAAGCCTATTTTTTTTGCAATGGCTGGCTGTGTAAAACCTAGCTCTTTGCGTCTTTGTTTAATGCGTTCATTCATCATAGTAAAGCTATCTTAACTTAACGTAAGTCAAGTTACCTTTTCTTTTGTTGACATTTGAGTTGAGTTTTCTTAACCTCGGTTAAAATTACTTGTCGGAGTTTGTCTATGAAAACGAAAGATGCGATCTCGCATTTTGGAAACAAGCTAAAACTGGCTGAGGCTTTGAGTGTTACTAAATCGGCAATTAGCCAGTGGGGGGAAGACGTTCCCGAACTCCGCGCTTATCAAATCGAACGGTTAACTGGTGGTGAACTCAAGGCGACTGAGTTGCCGTTAATGAGCCCTGAGCACGCCGCTTAATACTGAACCGTTCTAACACGTTAACAGAGAGAGGCTTATTAGCATGAAAACCAATTCACGTAAAAAAGATAGCCGTTTGAATTTGTTGATGAAAACGATTCATCGGGTGTTGGAGTTACCCAAGATGACGCGCTTTGCACTGGCGATAGATTTTGTTGCTGCAGTTGAGCGACTTGGGCTGAGTGAGGTGCTGGCGGCGGAGGGCATTAGCTTTGCGAGCAGTCAAGACGTGCACAACGATGCGCGGATTAATGCGCAAAAGCTGTTCCGTTGGCTCGGCCAGTACGAGGGCCAGCATCCGCAGGCGGATCGCTTGTTTCATGTTGAGCAAGCACTGGTGGCGGCATTGCCTGAGCATTTGCGGGTGCAGTATCTCAACGATGTATTTGGTTGCACTGGGGTGACGGTCATTGCTGATCGCATGAGTGATGGCCATGTGTTGCATGTGGCCGATATGGCGGCATCGCTCACCAAAGAGAACGCCGAGGCGCAAGTGGCGGTGATCCATTTGGGCTGTGAGCCCAAGCGCGAGCAGTTAGTGGCGGCGCACCGCGAGTTAAAAGAATCGGCGGCGACCACGCAAGCGAGCATGGCGGCGTTAGAGCTAGCGTATCCGTATTTAGCGAGTCACGGCGGCAAGGCGGCGCAATTCGCGGCCGAGAAGTGACCGCGATGCCGCAATCGAACCTTAACATCAATGTTATCGCTAGAGCTAAAACCGAGCTGCACCAGCAGTTGATCCGCTTGGGCGACATGATCGGCGACGGTTTGCATTTAGAACCCGATGGCAAATGGATTGCGAAAGAGTATGTGAAAGTGGCGCGGGCGTTAGGTTATCGGCCCAAACGGGCGAATCACAGCGCACAGATTAATGCGGTGATGCTTAAGCGGGTGGCTGATGTGCCGTGTGGCCAGTGCGGTTTGGCTTTAAAGCAAACCAAGTCGGGCTCGAAACGCGCCGTGTGTGCCAATGGGCATAAGTGGCAGTTGTTGAAATGACTTGTTGAAACGAGAGAAGGAGTGAATGACATGTTCACAAATCAGTTAAGTGATAACTGGGCGCGTAAAAAACGCCGTTATCCCGATGCCCGCAACAGTTTGGCGACGAACGCGGGCTTGATACCTAAGTGGCAGTGAGGAGGATAAACGATGTTTGATCCTGAATGTTTAATTTGTTGTTTGGAAGGCGGCGCCGCGTGTTCGGTGCATGGGCAAGTTAGCCGTGATGATAGGCCCGCCGTGGCCGCGCTTACCGAGATGGAAACCGCGCAAGTGACGTTACTCATGATGCAAGCAAGGCAGTTAATGCTTAAGGCGATGGCGCTTAAATCTAAGTCGAACATGCCTAATAGCACTGAGCCTAATGTGGCTGAGCGTAACGCCAAGGAACTTAATGCCAAGGAACTTAATGTCTTTGAGCTTAGCGCGGCAACCTCTGAACGGGCAGCGTTAAGTGGCGTGAACATGGGCAAAGACATTGCCTGTTTTCATGGGCATACCACGGCGGAGTTGTTTAGGCGAACGCAGGTGGGCCGAATGGTTGAGGTGTTAAGGCGCTGCGATGAATTGCAGCATAGTCGCCCCGAGCGTTGGGCGGTTATCGCGACCGACATAGTGGATAAGGCGTTGCTGGGCAGTGAAAAGCAGTTGTTGCTGCCGACGGTGAGCATCGATTGGATCATGAATTATCTGCTGATGGAAGAACAACGCGCGGAACGTTCCATTGCGCTATTGGCGGCGGATGTAGGCGCGGCTGATGCGAGTGCGGTTGATATGAGTGCAATAGCGAAAAGCCGCAACGTGCACATTAAACGGCGTGATTTTTTTAGCCAGTTGCGCAGTAACTTGGCGCACGAGGTTTACTTGCTTGGCAGTGAAGGCGAGCGAGCGGAGGGCAACGGGGCGCATTGCAGTTGACCCGTTGCTGTAGACATAAGAAAGCCCGCTGAAGTTTGGCGACGAACGCGGGCTTAATACCTAAGTGAGGCAATATCATGTTACTGAAGCATGGGGTTTGCGTCAATTCGAGTTTGTGGGTTGCTCCGTTTGGGGGTGACTTATGAGTATGGAATTGATGGTAAAAGCGATGAAGGCCAAGGTGGGCAATCCACTGCGCAAGCTGGTGTTGATCAAGCTTGCTGATAACGCCAATGACCAAGGCGAATGCTGGCCGAGTTACCAGAACATTGCAGAGCAGTGTGAGATCACTCGTCGCAGTGTGATGAACCACGTAAAAACGTTGGAGGACGACGGCTTTTTACGGCGGGAATATCGCAAGGGCGAGAAGGGTAACTCAACCAATATTTTCCACATTCGTTTTGAGGCGATGGCGCCAAAATGCAAGGGAGACGCTGCTGTATTAGGGGGTGAAGCAAATTCACTATCCCCCAATGGCGCAGATTGGCACCCTAGTGAATGTGGTTCACTATCCCCTAGTGAAGCAAATTCACCCCCTAGTGAATATGGTTCACCAGCTAGTGAACGTGGTTCACCACCCCTAGTGAATCTGGTTCACCCAGAATCTATCAATCTTGAATCTATCAATGAATCTTTAAAAGACTCTTGTCCAGCAACGAGTGCTAAGTCGGTTTTCAATGCGTTTTTCAAAGCCTATCCCGCCCATCGCAAAGGCGGTTCGGATTCGGCTGCGTGGAAAGCGTGGAAGGCCGAAAAGCTGACCGACGCCGATTGCGTGTTGGCGGTGAGCTGGTTGAAGGAAGCTGCGGCGCTCGATGCGAGTTGGGGCTTTAGTGCTAACGGCCAGTTTGTGCTGGGCATTACCAAGTTTATCCGCGAACGCCACTGGTTAACGCCGCTACCAAGACCGATGGGTACCGCGGTTGGGCAAGTGGATTGGAGCTACGCGGTGTATGACCCAGAGGACCCCTTGATATGACGGCCAATCAAAATGCGAGCATGAAATCACTGCAGACCTTGATGCGTCAGCCGCTGGTTGGGCAGGGCTCACGGGTGACGAAACCTGAGCCGACGGCGATGGACATGGCGATTGTGGACAGCGTGTTTAGCAAGTTGCGGGTGTTGTTCCCTGTGAGTGCGCCGCGGCCTGAGGACGAAGCGACCCACAAAGCCGAGTGGCTTAAAACCTTGGCGGCGCAGGGGATTGCCAGCCGCGAGCAAGTGCAAGCGGGGCTGAATCGCGCTAGACGCGAGCAGGGCGATAGGCAGTTTTGGCCGACACCGCGCCAGTTTGCGCTTTGGTGCCAACCGACGGCCTGTGATTTGGGGCTGCCCAAGTTAGAGGCCGCGTTTAAGGAGGCAACCAGCCATTACCATCACCCTGATAAGCATACGTGGAGCCATGATGTGGTGCGCTTAGCGGTGCGTGAAACAGGCAGTTGGATGTTTGCGACCGGGCTTGAAAAGGACGTGTTAATGACCTTTGAGCGTAATTACACAGTGTTATGCAGACGCTTTAGCCGTGGCGAGTTGACCGATGTGGAATTGCCAAAGGCACTGCCTGAAACGGTGACGCGGCCGACTGAGGCGGCAAAGGCAAAATCAATTATTGCCAATTTACGTGCAAACTTTGGGCTTAAGGGGGCAAACGATGGCAACTAAACCACTGACCCAGCGCGAACGCTTGATGCGCATCATCACAGGTAAACGGTTTTGGACCCTGTTTGAAATCCAGCAAGAAAGCTTTAACCGCTTTGGGGTTCACGACAGCGAGACAGCGTTAAGTGCGCGGTTTCGGGATATGCCGATGAACCAGCGAGTGAAGCGCATACGCTCGGGTACCCATCACACCTTTGAATATCGGTTGGAGGGATAGATGGCGCAGGTGATGACAGCAACAGGCGTGGAGCAGGGCAAGTTAAACGATGCGGTATTACGCCGTTGGTTGCGGGCAGGGATAACGCGGGACTTTCGGGACACGCAGTTTCCGGCGGTGCGGTTACGGGCCTCGACCGATAGACGCCAAGCCTCGGTGTATTTAGTGATGAACGAAGCGGGCAAAACCGTGTGGCAAAAGCAGGGCGTGTGGCCCGTGATGTGCTTGAAGACCTTTCTAGCAGAGTTACCCAGTTTGCTCGCCAAACGCAGCATGGGCCAAGCGGTAATCAGCAACGAGTTTGCCACGGTCGCGCAATTACTGGCGTGGTTTGTCACCCATGTGGAATGCAACCGCACCTTAAGCAACAGCTGGCGCAGTAACTGTAAATCGTTAGTGAGTAAACATCTCAGCGGTTGCTTTGCTGAGTTACCACTCAATGAGCTGAACTTCATCGCAGTGGACAGTTATTTAATCAAACCCATGTTGGCGCAAGGCTATTCGGCCAATTACATCAAAGCGGCGGTGAAAGTGTTGAAACGGGCGTTATCGGTTGCGGCCGATTTACGGGTGTTAGACAGCAATAGCTTGGCGGGGTATCGGGTGCAAATGAGTTTGAAGATGCCGCCTTTGGTGGGCACGCAGTTAAGCGAGTCGGACGTGGGGCCGTTATTCAGCGCATTGCGAAATGCAGCAAGACCGGTGGCGATGTTGTTTGTGTTGATGCTGATGTTCGGTACCCGCATAGGCGAAACCCGTTTAGCACGTTGGGACCACTTTGCCGGTGATTACTGGTTTATTCCGGCCGAGAATGCCAAGAACCGCCAAGAGCACCGCTTACCCATGACGCCCACAGCCAAGAAGCTGATAACCCATTACGCCCAGTGGCAATACACGCATGTGGGCAAGCGGGCGTTTTTGTTCCCAGGCGAAGTGGGGCCGGTGAGCATTCGCACTGCGCAGTATTGGAGTGAAACGATTCGGTTTAAGGCATTTACCTCCCACGCACTAAGAAAACTGTGCCGCACCATTATTGCCGACATGGGCGTAGATACCATGGTGGGTGAGCGGATTTTGAATCACACCTTGCCGTTACTGCTACGCACTTACGTCAACAGCACCTTAGATAAGGGCATGTTGATGGCGTTAGATGCCTACCACGCACACTTAATCACGTTGGGGTTTGATGATGTGGCGCCCGAGATAATGCGCCAATCGACCACTGAAACGAGTGAGCCGGACGAGCCAATGTTAGTGGGGTGGTTATGACGATGACAATTAGAACAGCTAGGTTATGGACTTCACGCAGGAGGATTTATGGCTAATCGCGCCGCGGATGTATTGAAAATAGGGCGCCGTTTACGGGGCATGACCCAAGACGAAGTGGCTGAGATTTACGGCATTAGCCGCAACACTTACCAACGTTGGGAAAATGGCCGTACTACTGCGCCCTATGACGATGTGACATCGATATGCCTTGATGTGTTTAAGCTTTCCATCGAGAAGATAAATGAGGTGGCCAATGGGCTTTAGCGATGAACCCGAACAGAGGATGAACATAAAGGCGTTGCGGTTAGGGCTTTATCGCTGGGGCCGTTATTGGGTGCACCAAGAATTGGGCAAGGGGTTTTCGAACCGCAGCGCCTGCGACCGTTTAGGCGAAGCCTTGGGCGGCGGTAACTTAAAGCACGAACTCAACGTGCCTGCCCACGTCGCCCATTTTGACCACCTCGTTGAGCAGTTATCCATTAACTGCAAACGCGCCATTCGCGCCCATTACCTGTGCAAAGATCAATGGGCCTTAATGGGATTTGACAGCAAAAAGTCTTACATCTTCTGGCTAAGAAAAGCCGAAATGGCACTGCTAGATAGGATGAATTAGAAGGAACGCCCTCTTGCGAGGGCTGGCGGGTTAGCCGGTTGTCCACCAAGACTGCTAACCCGTTGACAGGATTTTATCAAAGGTTCGCACAGATACCTATGCAAAGTAATTCGCGATTAAATGATGCACTGAGCTTAGGTGTGAGCTCTATATTGATCACAATGAAACTAGGCTTTTACAAATGATTGTTTTGTGGATTTATCGTTTTGGTGCTCTTGCCACAATACGCCTTTATGCATTTGTTTGGGCAAAACGCCAGTTACCCCCAAGTGCTTTATTACTTAGAATTTATAACTTATCTAATGGACTCGTTGTCCCTGCGTAATGTTGGCCAAGCACATGGGTGTAGATTTGTGTAGTACTAACGTCATTATGGCCAAGTAGCTCCTGAACACTTCTGATATCACTGCCCGATTGAAGTAGATGGGTTGCAAAGCTATGTCTAAATGTATGACAGGTAACACGCTTAGTTATTTTGATGTTACGCACCGCATTGCCGAGCGCTTTACGAATAACACTCTGATGAAGATGATGCCTGCAAAGCGTTCCTGTATAAGGATTAATACAGGTTGTGGTTGAAGGGAAAATGAACATCCATCCGTGTTGCTTAAAGGCATTAGGATACTTACGCTCTAACGCATTGGGTAGGGAAGGGCCGATCCCTTGTTGGTTGTCACTGTGTTGAATCTCCATTGCCTTATTAATATATGCTGCGAGTTTAATGGCACATTTATGGCTGAGGATTGTTTGTCTATCTTTATGACCTTTACCATCCCTCACAGTCAACGAAGCTTGTTCAATATCAATATCTTGGATACGTAACCTGAGGCATTCTGAAACTCTCAGTCCACTACCATAGAGTAGTTCTATTATTAGCCTATCGCGGCCATCAAGCTCATTTAGTATTAGTGAGATTTCTGAAGGGGATAACACTGTAGGTAAATAACGTTGTTTAGTGGCATAGCAAAAACCTAAATTTCCAAGCTCATGATGCAAATGTTTCTGGTACAAATAGGCTAACGCGTTCAGTGCAATTTTTTGAGTGTTGATAGCCACATTCCGTTGATTGGCAAGGAAGGTTAAGAATTGTGCGACCTCCTCTGTTCCCATCGTTTCAGGGTGACGCTTGTGGTGAAAGTTAATGAACGCCTTGATCCAATACAGGTAGGATTTTTCTGTTCTAATACTGTAACCACGCATGCGCATTTCTTCTTGAACACCGCTTAAAAAAGGGCTTTTTATACTCATGATAGCAATCCTTGTGACACTGTTTATATGTACAGTATTATTTAGAAGTCGCTGAAATCAAGGAAGAGTGTAAATTTTTTTGCGCGTTTACACTTATGTTAAATTATATATTGTATTAATTATCAATAAGTTAGTTTTTGATGGTTTGAGATAATAGGTTTGGGAAACGCGCATGCGCGTTTTTCCAGATGGTGTATTTGAAAAAAAGCTGATAAGTTCCTTTTATTACAAGTAATTAACAGTGCGCGTTTTTACTGGTCTAATGAGGTAAACGCGCATGCGCACTAATAAAA